>JAGREZ010000416.1 GCA_020446285.1 Geminicoccaceae bacterium | reverse complement strand
CGATAAAGAACTGCTCTACAAAGGCTACACCATCCAGCCCTATTCGCCGGCGGCGGGCACGGGCCGTTATCTGTCCGATGTTCGCCGTCACGATGTCCGCTTGACAGCGGCTTCGGGCTTCGGCACCCGGAGCGGGAGAATACCGGAGGAAAAGAGGATGGGTACGACCGCCGGGCGCTCGCCGCTCGCGCCCTTGACGATGAATGAACCGGTGCCGGTGGCCGGCATGCGTCTCGCGACGCTCGCAACCGGCCTGCGCTACAAGGGCCGCGACGACCTGCTGCTGATGGCTCTCGATGAGGGCACGACCGTCGGCGGCGTCTTCACCCGTTCGACCACGGCCGGTCATCCCGTGCTCTGGGATCGCCGGATCCTGCCGGGCGGCCGGGCGCGGGCGGTGATTGTCAATGCCGGCAACGCCAATGTCTTCCGTGGCCCCGAAGGTGATGCGGCGGTGCTCATGGAGGCCGAAACGGTGGCATCGGCGCTCGGCTGCACCAGGGAGGAAGTGTTCGTTGCCTCAACCGGCGTGATCGGCGACAGGCTGCCGGTCGAGGGATTGTGCGCCCGCGTTCCTGACCTCGTCGCGAGCCTCGCCGCGGACGGGCTCGACCGTGCGGCGGCGGCGATCATGACCACCGACACCTTCCCCAAATGGTCGACCGCCTCCACCGAAATCGACGGGCGACCCGTTACCATCGCCGGAATCGCCAAGGGTTCCGGCATGATCGCGCCGAACATGGCGACCATGCTCTCCTTCATCGTCACCGATGCCGCCCTGCCAGCCGGAATCGTTCAGGATCTGGTGGCGCGCGGAGCCGATCGCTCCTTCAACGCGATCACGGTCGACAGCGATACCTCGACATCCGACACCGTTCTCCTGCTGGCGACGGGCAAGGCCGGCAATGCTCCGCCGGCCACTGCGGATGATGCCTCGCTCTCGGCCTTCCGCGAGGCGCTCGAAACCCTCATGCGCGATCTGGCGCTCATGGTGGTGCGCGACGGCGAGGGTGCGCAGAAGCTCATCACGATCAACGTCAAGGGTGCCGCGGATGATAGCGCCGCGCGCCGCACAGGGCTCGCCATCGGCAATTCGCCACTGGTCAAGACCGCCATCGCCGGCGAGGACGCCAATTGGGGCCGGGTCATCATGGCCATCGGCAAGTCCGGCGAGGCGATCGAGAATGAACGTATCGCCATAGCCTTCGGCGGGCATCCGGTGGCGGTGGATGGCGGCGGTCTGGTCGATCTCGACGAAGCGCCGATCGACGCCCACCTCGCCGGCCGCGAAATCGTGATCGATGTCGTCGTGGGCGGCGGCACCGGTTCGGCGACTGTCTGGACCTGCGACCTGACGCATGGCTATATCGAAATCAATGCCGACTACCGGTCGTGAACTGAAGCTGGTCGTTGCCTGCGCCCTTGTCGATGGCGACGGTCGGGTTCTGGTCGCCGAACGCCCGCCCGGCAAGCCGATGGCGGGCTTGTGGGAGTTTCCGGGCGGCAAGGTTGCCGCCGGCGAGACACCCGAAGCCTGCATCATGCGCGAGCTAGAGGAGGAGCTGGGCATTCGCACGCATGAGAGCTGCCTCGCGCCGCTGACATTCGCCTCGCACGCCTATGACGATTTCCACCTGCTGATGCCGCTTTATGTCTGCCGCAAGTGGAAGGGCGAACCCGTGGGACTCGAAGGCCAGGCGCTGCGCTGGCTTCGCCCCGCCCGTCTCTTCGATCTGGCGATGCCCGCCGCCGACCGCCCGCTTCTCCCCGCGCTGGCCGATCTCCTGTAACCGGCCAAAATCGGGGCAGAGGGCGGGAGAGGCACTGTCCGGCCGGCGATACCGCCTGCCGTACCGTTCTATGCGGTGTCCTGCAGTTTCGGTTTTCCGGTCACGGCCGGATCCTCGTTCGAGGGCGAACGATCGACAGTGGCGGGAGAGA
>JAGREZ010000415.1 GCA_020446285.1 Geminicoccaceae bacterium | reverse complement strand
ATGTGGTCGTGGCGGGCGTGTTGCAGCATATCGAGGAGGCGGGCGTCCATTCAGGCGACAGCGCCTGTTCGCTGCCGCCCTTCTCGCTCGATGCGGGGATCGTCGCCGAGGTGGCGCGCCAGGCCGAGCTTTTGGCGCGGGCGCTCGACGTGCGCGGTCTGATGAACGTGCAGATGGCGATCAAGGAAGGTGCGGTCTACATCCTCGAGGTCAATCCCCGCGCCAGCCGGACGGTACCGTTCGTCGCCAAGGCCATCGGCCAGCCGGTGGCCGGCATGGCAGCACGCATCATGGCCGGCGAGAGTCTTGCGGCACAGCATTTTCGGCCGGGCACGGGAAACCATGTGGCGATCAAGGAGGCGGTGTTTCCCTTTGCCCGGTTTGCCGGCGTCGACCTGCTGCTCGGCCCCGAGATGAAATCGACCGGCGAGGTGATGGGACTCGACCGCGATTTCGGCACCGCCTTCGCGAAATCGCAGCTTGCCGCCGGCGTGACACTGCCGCCGACCGGTGCGAATGCCGGCAGGATCTTCATTTCCGTGCGTGACAGCGACAAGCAGGCGGCGACGCGTATCGCCCGCGATCTCGTCGATCTGGGCTTCACCATCCTCGCCACACGCGGCACCGCCGGATTTCTCACGGCCGCCGGCGTGGAGACGGTCCAGGTCAACAAGGCGCACGAGGGAAGACCGCATATTGTCGATTTTCTAAAGGATGGAGAAATCGCCTTGGTTATAAATACAACGGCCGGCAAGCAGGCCCTCAAGGATAGCTTCTCTCTTCGTCGAGAAGCCTTGATGAGCCGGACGCCTTACTATACGACCATGGCCGGTGCACGCGCTCTGGTTGAAGGCCTGCGGCGTGTTCATCAGGGCGACCTGGAAGTTGCATCTTTGCAATCCTACTTCGTGGCCCTAAAATGATCGAACCGGCGGTTCCAAGAGCCGCCGGTCGTGTTTTCACGAACTGTTCAGACTAGTTTTGGAAAGAATCGGCCATGATCGAAAAGATCCCGATGACGCCCGAGGGCCATTCGCGCCTTTCCGCCGAGCTCAAGCGCCTCAAGAACGAGGAACGTCCGGCCGTCATCCGGGCAATTGCCGCGGCGCGCGAACATGGGGATCTTTCCGAGAACGCGGAATATCACGCCGCGCGCGAGCGCCAGGGCTTCATCGAAGGCCGTGTCATGGAGCTCGAGGACAAGCTCGGGCGGGCCGAGGTGATCGACGTGACCAGCCTTTCCGGTTCGAAGGTCGTGTTCGGTGCGAAGGTGAAGCTCGTCGACGAGGAGTCCGACGAGGAAGTCCTCTACCAGATCGTCGGGCCGGAGGAATCGGACATCGAGAAGGGTCTCCTGTCGATCCAGTCGCCGGTGGCGCGCGCCCTGCTCGGCAAGGAAGCCGGTGAAAGCGTGGAGGTCCACACACCGCGCGGCGTGCGCTATTTCGAGGTGCTGGAAGTCGGTTTCGGCTGAGCGCCCGCCGCCCGGAACACCCCGGATCCTCGGCCTGATCGACCGAAGTCCGGGCCATGCCCGGCAGGTCCGGGGAGTGCTCGGAGTCATCAGGGAGGAATTGTCCGGGGTCGAGGCGTACTGCCGGGATCTTGAGTATCGACCGCTCGCATGGCTGCCCAACATCCTCCTCGGGGCAACGCTGGCGACTGTTCGCAACGATCTTCTCGCGGAACCACCGCCGGATCTCGTGATCGGTTGCGGCCGGCGAAACGTTTCCCCGGCACTGGCATTGCGCCGCCGCGCGTCCGCCACACGCCTTGTTCAGCTCATGTGGCCGGAGACGGGCGCGCGCCGTTTCGACCTGATCGTGCTTCCCGCACATGACCGGCGGCGCACCGGCGGAAACATTCTCTCCGTCCTGCTGCCGCCGACCGATCTCGTGCCGTCGCCGGTCGACCGAACCGGACCGGGCACGCTTCTTGCCGTCATGGGCGGACCACGACGCGGACATGGGGTCGATCTCGACGGCTTTCTCGACCGTGCAAGACGGGCATCCGTCGGCCGCAAGCTCGTGATCGTCGCGACGCCGCGCACGCCAGAGCCCTGGCGCAGCCGGGTGGCCAATGCCGCGTTCGGGGAATATCCAGCCCTGCTCGCTCGCGCCAGTTCCGTCGCCGTGAGTGGAGAGAGTGCCAGCGTGATGGCCGACGCCGCCCGTTTCGGCCTGCCCATCCTGATCGACCGGCCGGGCGATCCCACCTTCGGCAAGCTCGCGCACCTGCATCATGACCTCATGGAACGCGGCATGGCCGGCGATCTCGCCCGCCCGCCGGACATCATGCGCTATCCGCCACTCGATTCCGCTCACATCATCGCGAGTGAAATGCAAAAGCGCGGAATTCTGCCGTCATTCAATAGTCACCGACGGGTGACAGGCTGCGGAAAACCCGTTAAGCAAGGATGAAGGAGGCTGCAGGGGCGTTACCCTTGGCCCTGCACTGCAGGGGTGTCGCCCGTGCTCCTGCGAAGCGAACTGTCGAGACGCCCGGTCAGGAAGAAGACGTGCTGCAAGCCGCAAGCCTTACAGTTGTCCTGTCGCTCCTCTGGCTCCTGTTGTCGGGCTATTGGGACAATTCTCTCATCATCGGTCTGGGGGGCGTCTCGGTCTTCGCGACCGTCGCCATTGCATGGCGGATGGATGTTCTGGATGGCGAGGGGCACCCCGTTCACCTGCTGTTCCGCGCACTGACCTACTGGCCATGGCTCCTCAAGGAGATCGTCCTCGCCAATCTCGATGTGGCGAAGGCGATCCTCGGTGTCGGCGGCGCGAAGGTGGAGGCGACCATGTTCACCGTTCCGGCCTCCCAGACGACCGATGTCGGACGCGTGACCTACGCCAATTCCATCACGCTCACGCCGGGTACGGTTTCCGTCTCGGTCGATGACGACCGGATCGCCATCCATGCCCTGACGCGCGGTGCCGTGGAGGGGCTGGCGACAGGCGAGATGGATCGTCGTGTCCGGGCGCTGGAGGGGATTTCCCCATGATCATGGCGGCGGCAACCCTGGCCATACTCGCCGTGATGGGGATGGTGCTGGCGCGGGCCCTGCTCGGCCCCACCGTCTTCGATCGGATCCTCGCGGTCAACGCCTTCGGCACGCTGACGGTGATCCTGATCGCGGTCGCGGGCTTTCTCGCCGGACGCCCGGAATTTCTCGACATCGCCCTGCTCTATGCACTGATCAATTTCATCGGCACGATCGCGGTGACGAAATATGTGGTGAACGATTTTCTCGGCGAACGGGATGCCGAGCATAACTGGACCGATCTCTGATGACGGTTCTGCTCGATATCCTCACTGCCCTTTTCGTCATTCCCGGATGCGTGCTGCTTCTCATCGGCGGCTATGGCATGATCCGCCTCACGGACGTGTTCGAGCGCATGCATGCGGCCGGACTGATCGACACGCTCGGCCTCACACTCGTCATGGTGGGGCTGATGTTCCAGGGCGGTTTCACGCTCATCACCTTCAAGCTCTTTCTCGTCATCGCCTTCGTGCTCTTCACGAGCCCGGTCGTGACCCATGCGCTCGCCCGCGCGGCACTGGTCGCCAATGTGGTGCCGAAAGCGCGCAGGCTGGCACCGGACGAGCTCATGCAGGACGGGGCGACGATCGACACCGGGAACGGTGAAATCACAGACGGCGGGCAGACGGGCCCGGGAGGTGCGCCATCGAACTCCTGATCGACATCGTCCTGCTCCTTTTCATGGCGGCCACGGCGCTGGCCTTCGTGTTCGTGCGCAATCTCTTCGCCGTGGTCATGCTCTCGGGCATTTTCAGTCTCGCGGCGGCGATGCTCTATGTCGTCATGGACGCGGTCGACGTGGCATTCACCGAGGCTG
>JAGREZ010000414.1:252-1675 GCA_020446285.1 Geminicoccaceae bacterium | reverse complement strand
CACGCGGTGCTGAAGCAACGGGCGGCCGATGTCGGCGCGGAACTGGCCACGCTGGGCCGCGATATCGGCTTTTCGCCGGGGTCGGGCGAATTCACGCTCGAAAACGGCAGCGATGTCCGGGTCTGGCCGGCTCCCCGCCTGCGCGGCGCCCACCAGTTGCAGAATGCGGCGCTGGCGGTGACCGCCGCCAGCCGTCTCGGCCTCGACGATACGGCCATTCGCCGCGGTCTCGAACAGGCACGGTGGGCAGCGCGCCTGCAGCGGATCACCGGCGGGCCGCTCGTCGACATGCTGCCCGGGAATGTCGAACTCTGGCTGGATGGCGGTCACAATCCGGCCGCCGGCCAGGCCATCGCATCGAGCCTCGACGAGATCGCCGGCGGGCGCAAGGTCGATCTGGTCGTGGGAATGCTGGAAACGAAGGATGTGGATGCCTTCCTCGCGCCCCTGCGTGGCCGCATCGACCGCCTCCGTTTCGTGCCCGTCCCCAACGAGACGCTCAGTCGCGATGCCGCGATCGAGGCGGAACGGGCGTTGCGGGCCGGATGGAATGCCGCTGCCGCGGCGGGCATCGCCGAAGGGATTGCCGGACTGGTGGAGAGCGATGATGGTGCTGCGCGCACGATCCTCGTCTGCGGATCCCTCTATCTCGCCGGACATGTCCTGCGCAGCAGAAAGTGAACATTTTCCTCAAATTTGATGCCAAACGTTAACCACTCGTTCAGTGTTACGGGCTATCCTTCTCGTTCATGTAGGGCTGGCCTTCGTCACAGACGGGCAAATGCCCGCAAGAACAAGGGGTTGCCGATGAACGCTGAGGGATCGGATGGAGATGCTGAGCTGCGGTCCGAGCTCGAGGAACTGACAAGTCAGATCCACGCGACGATGAACGAGGTCGCGGCGCTGCGGCACCCGATGATGGATCATGATCGCGTCGAGGCGGCGGTGGACGAACTTGCGGCGATCGTCGCGGCCACCGAGGTGGCTACCGAGCACATCCTTGCATCCGCCGAACGGCTCGAGGCGCTTGCCGAGAGTCTTTCGGAAGAGCAGGCGGGCGAGATCGGTGACACGGTCACCCACATCTACGAGGCCTGCAACTTCCAGGACATCACCGGGCAGCGCATCAGCAAGGTCATGGCCCTTCTGCGCGATGTCGACGACCGCCTGATCGCCATGATCCGGCACTATGGGCATGATCGCTTCGCGCAGATCCCCGCTCCGGCATCGGCCAGGGACGACAGCGCCCTTCTCAATGGCCCGTCCCTGAACAAGTCGGGCCTGCAACAGGACTCCATCGACGCCCTCTTCGGCTAACCGGAAAAACCCACCGCCCCCCGGTCCAACACCCCGCCACAAGCGCAAACTCCCCCCTCCCGTACGGAAGCCCCGCCGGCAAAACTAACGGCAGGGTCAAGGGACC
>JAGREZ010000414.1:0-229 GCA_020446285.1 Geminicoccaceae bacterium | reverse complement strand
CTTCCCTTTCTTTCTTGCTTCCCCTCGCAAACTTTCCCCTTGACCTTATTTGACTTGTTTCCTATCATGGGAACATGTCCATTCAAACTTCTCTCACCAATCCCGAGCTTTGCTCCGCCCTTTCATCATGGCGGCCGCGTGATTTCATGCGGTTTTGCTGGCAGGCGGCGCGGGCGGGCAAGGGTGGGGCGCCGCCCGTCGCCGATGGGCTGGGCGAGGAGATGGTGGA
>JAGREZ010000413.1 GCA_020446285.1 Geminicoccaceae bacterium | reverse complement strand
ATGCCGCAACCATCCGTCTGCCGCGTCGCATTCCCCATCATGTCGCCATGGACATGCTGCTCACCGGGCGCTGGATGGAGGCGGACGAAGCGCACCGGCTCGGTCTCGTCAACGAGATCGTGCCTGCCGAAAGGCTCATGCAACGCGCTCTCGAGATCGCCGGCCTGCTCGCCGACGGACCGCCGCTCGTATTCGCTGCGATCAAGGAGACAATGCGCGAAACAGCACATCTGCCGTTTCAGGATGCCATGAACAGGGTCACGCGCAAGCAGCTATCCACCGTGCGGACACTTTATGAGAGTGAAGATCAACTCGAGGGCGCCCGCGCCTTCGCCGAAAAGCGCGACCCTGTGTGGCGAGGACGGTAAACGTCTTTATCGTTTTTCGGGGGTTTTCAAGCTCGGACGCCAAAACCTTGACGATTGGAACGGGGCAGCCTTTGCTTCAACGATACGGCGCTCGTCATGTTTCGTTCCCGTGGGCGCGACCGATCGCCTCGAGGCCACCGATTGCGTAGCGGCAGAGATGGTCGATCAGGTCGTCCCTCGACATGGGACCTGACACTTGGTCCAGACCGGGCTTTGCACGGCTGAGCAGAACGGTCATGATACAGGGTGCGACAACGCAGGGCAGGCATCGCCACAGGACCGGATCGTCAGCCGGAATCGTCGATATCTCATGCAGCACGGGCAGGATGATTCGCAGCTTTGGAAAGATCTCCTCCTGTTGCAGCGAAGCCAGATGCGGTGATGGCGAAAGAAGCTCGCGACCCAGAACCATGATTGGCCATCGCGCCGCACCGGCACCGCCATCGACCAGAAACCCGATGAGACCATGCAGTTTGCGGTGCGCCGGCAGGTTGCTGGCAAAGAGCCTGTCGAGATCGTCGCGGTCGATCAGCCGGCGGTGTGCCTCGGCGAGCACGGCCTTGTAGAGGCCGCCCCGACTGCCGAAGTGATAATTGATCGAGGCCATGTTGACCCCTGCACGTTCGGCGATCTCCTTGCTGGTGGTATCCGCGAGCCCCTTCGAGGCGAGAAATTCACCGGCAACTTCCAGAATACGGCCGCGCGTCGCCTCGCCATCGGCCCGAATGGAACGGGACATGTCCATCATCGCTTGCCCCTGAAGCCCGTTCAGATCAAAGCCCGGCCGATCCCGAAGCCTTGCACAACGCTGTGAATGCCTGACGTCCGTCCCCACCGGCAATGGATTTTTCCGGACATCTTGCGAACCCTCTGGACATGAAATCTGATTTAAATTTAAATTGAAAGTGAACGTATCGTCAACCTGCGTGACCCGGCACGCTGCAGCGCCCGAAAGACCGACCGCATGAAGAAAGCCGTTATTGCCGTCATTCTCGCGACCGTCTGTATCGCTGCCGGGCTCTATGTGTGGCAATGGCGCAATACCGGCAATACGGACGACCTGGTGTTTTACGGCAATGTCGATGTCCGCCAGATTGCGCTCGCCTTCGATGGCAGCGGACGGATTTCGTCACTGGATGTCGAGGAAGGCGATAGCGTCGCGTCGGGTCAGGTAATCGGCCGCCTCAACACCCGTACGTTGCAACTGCAGGCAAGGGCACAGGAAGCAGTGATCGAGGCCGAACGTCAGAGCCTCCTCAAGCTGCGGAACGGAACACGCCCGGAGGAGATTGATCAGGCCCGCGCGCACCTGTCCTCGGCAAAGGCAGCCGAGGTTCTGGCCGAGCAGGAACTCGATCGGGCAGCACGTTTGCTGGCATCGAACAGTGGCGCGGGCAGCCAGCAATCGGTCGACCATGCCCGGGCACAGGCCGAGGTGGCACGGGCGGCGATGCGGCAGGCGGAAGCCGCCTTGACGCTGGCCTTGTCCGGCCCGAGAGTCGAGGATATCGCAGCGGCAGAAGCGCAGCTCGACGCATCGCAGGCGACACTCGATCTGCTTCGCTACAAGATCGACGAAGGCACGCTGCGCGCGCCGGCCGACTCCGTGGTCCGCTCGCGCCTGCGCGAACCCGGGGACATGGTAACCCCCGCGATACCCGTATTCGCGCTGGCACTGACAGAACCGAAATGGATCCGTATCCATGTGGGTGAACCCGATCTCGGGCGCATTCGCCCCGGCATGACCGCACAGATTCTCACCGACAGCCAGGTCGATCATCCGGTGACAGGCACGATCGGCTATATCTCGTCGGTAGCCGAGTTCACGCCGAAGTCGGTCCAGACCGCCGAGCTGCGAACGAGCCTCGTCTACGAGGTCCATGTCACGGTCCGGGATACGTCCGACACGATGCGTCTCGGCCAGCCCGTCACCGTGCGTCTGCACGCAGGGGCAGTTCCATGAGCTCACCCATCGTCAACGCAACCGGTCTCTGCAAGACCTTCGACAGCCGCGGCACGACCGGAATCCGTGCCATTGACGGGCTGTCGATGGAGATCCGTGCCGGGGAACTCACGGCACTGGTCGGTCCCGATGGTGCGGGCAAGACGACACTCATGCGGATGATGGCCGGTCTGCTCGTTCCGGATTCGGGCAGGCTCGACGTACTGGATACGGATGTGATCCGGGATCCGCAGGCGGTACAGGACCGGATCAGCTACATGCCGCAGCGTTTCGGCCTGTACGAGGATCTGAGCGTGCAGGAGAATCTCGACCTCTATGCGGATCTGCACGGCGTCACGAGGACAGAGCGGAGAACGCGTTTTTCCCGACTTCTCGACATGACCGATCTGGCCCGTTTCACCAGCCGGCCCGCAGGCAAACTGTCAGGCGGCATGAAGCAGAAGCTGGGGCTGGCATGCACATTGGTCCGCTCGCCCGACCTGCTGCTGCTCGACGAACCCAGTGTCGGCGTCGACCCGCTTTCCCGGCGGGAACTCTGGAAGGTCATTCAGGAACTTGTCGACGAGCAGAAGCTCAGCGTGATCGTGAGCACTGCCTACATGGACGAGGCAGAGCGTTGCGCGAAGGTCTTCGTCCTGGCACATGGCAGGCTTCTGGATGCAGGCACACCCGGGCAACTGAGCGGACGGGCGTACCAGCTCACCTTCACCGCCCTTCCACCTGAAGGCATGCCTGCCCGCGACCTGCAGGCGCGGCTGATCGACCGGCCGGAACTGATTGCCGACGCGGTCCCCGAGGGCGGCAATGTGCGTTTCATCTCTCAGCCGGACATCACCGCAAAACAGCTCGATACCCTGCTCGACGGCGTTCCCTTCGTACCTCGCGAAGAGAGGCTGGAGGATGCCTTCATGCTGCTCCTGCGAAAGCACGAGGATGAATCGGGACGCCCCGCATCCCTGCCGGAGGCAGCTCCTGCCGTCACGAGCGGGAGCAGGGAACCTGTCATCTCGGCGCGCAATCTGGTTCGCAGGTTCGGCGATTTCACCGCTGTCGCCAGCACCTCCTTTTCGGTCGAACGCGGCGAGATCTTCGGTCTTCTTGGCCCGAACGGCGCCGGCAAGACCACGACATTCCGGATGCTCTGCGGCCTTCTGCCCGCGACCAGCGGCGAACTTCTGGTCGCGGGAAGCGATCTGCGCGCCGCAAGGGCGCAGGCCCGGGCGCGGATCGGCTATGT
>JAGREZ010000412.1:2534-3641 GCA_020446285.1 Geminicoccaceae bacterium | reverse complement strand
CGACGATCCCGGCAAGGTGACTGTCGACCGCGGCACGGTCGCAGAGCAGCGTTTCCGCCGCACCGCAGACGCCGACCCGGCGCATCTTCGCGTTCAGCGCGACATTCCGGGCCATGTCGATATCCGCCGAGGCATGCACATAGACGTGACACAGCCCCTCGAGATGGGCGAAGACCGGCATCCGCGCCTCGTCCTGCACCCGCTCGATGAGCGAACGGCCGCCGCGCGGGACGATCACATCGACGAATTCGCTCATGCGCAGGAGGGCGCCCACCGCCTCGCGGTCGGTCGTCGGCACGAGCTGGATCGCCGCTTGCGGCAAGCCCGCCGCACGGAGACCCTCGACCAGCGAGGCGTGGATCGCGCGGGAACTGTGAAAGCTCTCCGATCCGCCCCGGAGGATGGCGGCATTGCCGGCCTTGAGACAGAGCGCGCCGGCATCGGCGGTGACATTGGGGCGGCTCTCGTAGATCACGCCGATCACGCCGAGCGGCGTGCGCACGCGGGCGATGTCGAGACCGTTCGGCCGCCGCCAGCGGGCCATCTCCGCGCCGACGGGATCGTCGAGCCCGACGATGGCGTCGATCCCGGCGGCCATGCCCTCGACCCGGCCGGGATCGAGGCGCAAGCGGTCGAGCAGGGCGCCAGCGGTTCCGCGCTCCCGCGCCGCCTGCATGTCCACTTCATTGGCTTCGAGAATAGCACCCGCCCGGTCCCGCAGGGACGATGCGGCGGCGGAAAGGGCGGCGTTCTTGCATGCGGTCGCGGCCGTTGCGAGAATCGTCGCCGCATTGCGCGCGGCACGCCCCAGCGCATCCATTTCACGACCGATCGGCGATTTCAGGACTGTCGCCATGACAGGCATTTCCTCGTTTTCAGCGATTTGCCCCCCTTACTAACAGCGCGGCCACGGGGAGCCAACCGGTCGCCGGCAATGCCGTGTCCGGGGAGAGCGGATCGTCAGATCAGCCGGCCCTTCTTCTTGCGGAGCTGCATGGCCTCGCCGCGCCTGCCGCTGATGACACCACGATTGACGCCGAGCCAGCCGAGTTCCCCGAACAGCCGGCCATACTCGATCTTCGGACAGCGATCCATGACCACGTCGAG
>JAGREZ010000412.1:0-2479 GCA_020446285.1 Geminicoccaceae bacterium | reverse complement strand
ACCGTCTTCGCACCGGCGGCGATCGCCTCGTCGACGACCCCGGGCGCGTCCTCGGACCTGCGGAACACCTGCACGACATCCGGCGGCTGCGGCAGGGAGGCGAGGTCGGGATAGACCGCCTCGCCGAGGATCGACTGGCCGACATAGCGCGGATTGACGGGAAAGACGCGATAGCCCTTCTTCTGCAGGTAGAGCATGGCATAGTAGGAGGGGCGCGTCTCGTTCGCCGAGGCCCCGACCATGGCAAGCGTCTTCGAGCGCCGGAGAATACCGGCGATATAGGCGTCATCATAAACAAGCGGCGAACCGTCCACCCGCCAGCACTCCCGGCACTCTTGTCTACCCGTCGGGCATGTCCCGTCGGGCATCTGTCCGTCAGGCATGTCCCCGTCGGGCTCACGGATGGCTGTCTATCATGTGCCGGACGGTTCAGAAAGCCGCATCGTCCAGCGCCATGACCGCAGCCTTGCCGGACATGATGCGCGCGAAGAGCGCGGATGTCTCGGGAAGGATCCGCGTGAAGTAATAGGTGGCCGTATGCCGCTTGGCGCGGGCGAAGGGATCGTCGCGGCCGGCCGTGGCGACGACCATGCGCGCCCAGACCCATGCAAGGGCGACGAGCGCGAAGAGCCGCAGATAATCGCTCGCGGCGGCCCCCGCCTCTTCCGGATCGGCTAGACCGCGCCGGGCGATGACGGCGGTCGCCTGCTGCAACCGCCCCGTCGCCTTGGCCAGCAGGCCGGCCATGTCCCGCATGTCGTCATGCTCCGCGATCTGTCCGGTGAACGCGGTGAGCGGGTGGAAGAAGCGGCGCAGCAAGCGGCCATTGCCGAGCGCGAGCTTGCGGCCGACGAGATCGAGCGCCTGGATGCCGTTCGTCCCCTCGTAGATCTGGGCGATGCGGGCATCGCGCAGGAGCTGTTCCATCCCCCACTCGCGGATATAGCCATGGCCGCCGAAGACCTGCATGCCGCGGCTGGCGGCATCGGTGCCGTGATCGGTGAAGAAGGCCTTGCAGACCGGCGTCATCAGCGCGACGAAATCGTCCGCCCGTGCCCGCTCGCCGGGATCGGCGTGGCGCGCGGCAATGTCCGCCTCGATGCCGACCCAGAGCGCGAGCGCCCGACACCCCTCGTTGAGCGCACGCATCGTCATGAGCTGGTGGCGGACATCGGGATGGACGATGATCGGATCTGCTGCCCTGTCGGGGGCCTTCGGACCGCTCAGGGAACGCCCCTGCAGGCGCTCGCGGGCATAGGTCACGGCCGACTGGTAAGCCGCCTCGGCAAGGCCGATGCCCTGCATGGCGACCATCAGCCGTGCCTCGTTCATCATGGTGAACATGGCCTTCATGCCGCCATGCGGCTCGCCCACGAGCCAGCCCTTCGCGCCCTCGAAATGCATGGCGCAGGTCGCCGCCGCCTTGATCCCCATCTTCGCCTCGAGCGAGGCGCAGACGACATTGTTGGCAATGGTCGGACTGCCATCCTCCGCACAGAGGAACTTCGGCACCAGCAGGAGCGAAATTCCCTTCGTTCCGGGCGGTGCGTCCGGCAGCCGGGCGAGGACCAGATGGATGATGTTCGCGCTCAGATCCTGATCGCCGCCGGAGATGAAGATCTTCGAACCCGTCACCCTGAAAGCGCCCTCGCCGTCGGGCTCGGCACGGGTGCGGATGAGACCCAGATCGGTGCCGCATTGCGGCTCCGTCAGGTTCATCGTCGCCGCCCACTCCCCCGAGGCGAGCTTCGGCAGATATCTCGTCCTGAGCGCGTCACTGCCCCAGCGCTCGATGGCATCGAAACCGCCATGACTGAGCCCCGGATAGATCGCGAAGCTGAGATTGGTGGAGCACAGGATCTCGCCAAGCGCGGTATTGACCGCCTTGGGCAGCCCCTGCCCGCCATGTTCGGGATCGGCGGTCAGCCCCACCCATCCGGCCGCGCTGTAGTCGCGATAGGCCTCCTTGAACCCGGCGGGCGTGCGCACGATGCCGTTCTCGAGGGTGCAGCCCTCCTCGTCACCCGGACGGTTCAGCGGCAGCAGCCGTTCTTCGCAGAAGCGCGCGCCCTCCTCGAGCACGGCATCCACCAGTTCCCGGCCGGCCTCCTCGTGCCCGGGCAGGGAGGCGACCCGCCCCTCATAGTCGAGCATGTCGAAACAGAAGCGGATATCGTCGAGCGGCGCGCGATAGGTCACCATGATCCATGTCCCCGATTGTCCGTTATGGTACCGGCATCCGGATTCAGTTGCGCAACGGCCTGCCGGTGCCGAGCGTGTGTTCCATGCGCTGCAGGGTCGCCTCCTCGCGCACCAGCCGCATGAAGGCCGCGCGTTCGAGAGCGAGAACCGCATCCTCGCCGACCGCTTCCACCGGATCGGCGCTGCCGCCGCCCGTCAGCACGCCGGCAAGCGCATCCTGTGGCACACGTCCGCGCCGACCCTGTTCGGGCGGCCCGTCGCCTTCGAACCGTACGTC
>JAGREZ010000411.1 GCA_020446285.1 Geminicoccaceae bacterium | reverse complement strand
GCGGTCTGTCACCGTGGATGGCGCATCTGCCCGGGCGCCTGCTGCATACCAATATCGTCGGCTGCACGGTCTTCGCCGCAGTCTCGGGAAGCTCGGCGGCGACGATGACGACCGTCGGCAAGATGGCCATTCCCGAACTGCGACGCAGGCGCTATCCCGAACGCCTGATCATCGGCACGCTCGCCGGTGCCGGAACGCTCGGGCTCATGATTCCGCCGTCGCTCACGCTGATCGTCTATGGTGTGACGATCAACGAATCGATCTCCAAGCTGTTCATCGCCGGCGTCCTGCCGGGTCTGACCCTGGCTCTCCTGTTCATGGGTTATGTGGCGCTGTGGTCGTTCCTGCGCCGTGACGAGGTGGCGGCGCTCGAGGACGAACCGCCGCGCGGGTTCATGGAAAAGGTGCATGAGAGCCGTTATCTCATACCGGTCCTGCTGCTCGTCATCAGTGTTCTCGGCTCGATCTATGCCGGCCTCGCGACCGCGACGGAGGCCGCGAGTTTCGGTGTCGTCGGGGCGCTGGTCCTCGCATTCGCCCAGGGATCACTGGACTGGAAGAGTTTTCAGACGAGCCTGATGGGAGCGGTCAAGACCTCGTGCATGATCGCCTTCATCCTCATGGGCGCCTCGTTTCTTTCGCTGTCGATGGGGTTTACCGGTCTTCCCCGGGCGCTCGCCGGCTGGATCGCCAGTCTCGATCTCTCGCCCATCGAACTCATCGCCGCGCTCACCCTGTTCTACATCGTCATCGGCTGTTTCCTCGACGGCATCAGTTCGGTGGTGCTGACCATGGCGGTCGTCGAGCCCATGGTACGCGGTGCGGGGATCGACATGATCTGGTTCGGCATCTTCATCGTGGTGGTGGTCGAGATGGCGCAGATCACGCCGCCCGTGGGCTTCAATCTCTTCGTCATGCAGGGAATGACCGGGCATCAGATCCTCTATGTCGCCCGCACGGCCTTGCCGTTCTTCATCATCATGGTGTTCATGGTCGTGTTGCTCGTGGCGGTTCCCGAACTTGCGACCTACCTGCCGGAAAACATGCGCCAGACACCGGGCGGTTGAGCGCCAGCGGATGAACCGCGCGGATCCCGCTCGTGAACCGGCATCGCGTGAGCCGGCATCGCGTGAGCCGGCGCGGACGGCGGGCGCCCATGTTGCACGAACCTTGCGCCTTGCCGTTCCGCTGATGCTCGGGCGTGCGGGCGTCCTTCTCATGGTTGCGATCGATACCGTCATGATCGGCCGGGTGGCCGCCGACGAGGTGGCATTCTATGGCATGGGCGGCGTGCCCTTCCTGTTCTTCCTCATCTCCGGCGTCGGCGTGCTGACGGGGGCCGTACCGCTGGTGGCACAGGCGGCGGGAGCGGGTCGCATGCAGGATTGCGGGCGCATATGGCTGCTGGCCATGGCGACGGGGTTCCTCTTCGGGCTCCTCGGCATGGCGATCCTCTCGCAGGCCGAAACCCTGCTCCTCATGGCCGGGCAAGAGGCACCCCTTGCCGCCGGTGCCGCACGGGTGAGCTGGCACCTGGCCCTCGGCCTGCCATTCCTGCTCATGCACTATGCGTCGGCTTCCTTCATGGAGGCCCTTGGCCGACCGCTGCCGGGCATGGTGCTCATGGCCATCGCCAACATCCTCAATGCGGCGCTCAACTGGCTCCTGATGTTCGAAGTTCCGGGCATCGAAGCGGATGGCGGCGCATCGGCTGCCGCGCTCGCCACCACGATCGTGAGGGTCTTTCTCTTCATCGGGCTCTCCAGCTTCATTCTCGTTTCCCTCGACCATGCCGCATACGGCATCGGCCGTATTGGCCCACGGGGTCCGGTTGACTGGATGAAGCTCCTGAAGACGGGCCTTCCGTTCGGCGTCGCACAGGGAATCGAGACCTCCTCGTTTCAGGCGGTGGCGATCTTCGCCGGATGGCTCGGCACGCTGCCCATGGCCGCCTATACGGCAGTCGTGAACCTGGTCGCCATGTTCTACATGCTCTCATCCGGGCTTGCGGTTGCCACCTCGATCCGGGTCGCGAATGCGGTGGGGCGCAACGATGATGACGGCATGCGCGAGGCGGCGGCCACCGGATTCCGCATGACGCTGGTCCTGACCGTCGTTCTTGCCTTCCTTCTCTGGCTCGCGCCGACCCCGTTTGCCCGATTCTATCTCGGTGAACCGCAGGCAGCGCGGCTGATGGCCTCGGTGCTCTGGGTCGTGGGCCTCGTCGTGATTTTCGATGGCACGCAGGTCATGCTCATGAGCGTTCTGCGCGGAGCATCCGACAGGTGGGTGCCGACGGGCCTGCATCTCGTTGCCTGTGCATTCGTTCTGGCACCTTCGGCCTGGCTTCTCGCCATTGTTGCCGGTCTCGGCCTGCACGGTCTTCTGGCGGGTATGGCAACCGGTCTTTTTGCCGCCACCTGTCTTCTCGGCCGGCGCAAGAGCAGGATCCTCGCACTGGGGGCGAGGCAGTTGTAATCCTGTTTGTTAAGGCGAAGCAAAAATATATTGAAAACAAATTGATAAAACGTTTTTCTGATGTTTTCTGTTATCGGATGTATGGTTCCTCACAGAGCAGCTTCCCGCAACTTCGAGGCGATCCGGTCTTCCGGTTCACGCAACGATTATTTTTAACGAAAATTCGAGGCATTAATGATTCGGTAAGTCTCCGATGGGATATTCGCAATCACTCGCGAAACGTATGTTCGAAGGTTCGGCGCTGTGCATCTCCATCGAAGCCCGGATTGTCCGCCAGGGGGCCATCAAAGACCATGTCATCGGGGAAACGGGTTTTGGGCATGACCTTGTCCACGTCTTCGAACGAGCGGGTCAAGGGCATGGTCGACGGAACGACCGCGCTGATTTCGCTGTTCTCGCGCGATGGCGAGTTCATTCACGCAAATCCGGCGGCGACCGGCTTTTTCGGCGATGCGCGTCCGCGACTGCTCGATTGGCTGGTGGATCGTGACGCCCGGCAGAGGCTGCTCGAATGTCTCGATCGGGAGGACGAGGTCCGTTCCCTTTGCGAGGTGGCGACGATAAACGGCCGTCGATGGCATGATCTCGATCTGCGATCGTGCACGGACACGGAGAGCGGCCGCGATGCGGTTCTGCTCACCTGCATCGATGTGACCGAACTGAAGGCCGCGGGAGAGCGCGCCCATTTCCTTGCGCAGAATGACCGCCTCACGGGGTTGCGCAATCGCGATTTTCTCGAGCTCCATGTCTCGCAACTGGTCGAACAGGACGGCCCGGACGGTCGTTTCGTCCTGTTGCTCGCCGATATCGATGATTTCCAGGGCATCAACAACTGGCTCGGCGACGATATCGGAAACCGGATTCTCGAGGCGACCGCGAACCGGATCCGGGCGAGCCTCAGAGGTGGCGATGTGGCGGCGCGCGTTTCCGGCGACCAGTTCGCAATCGTGAGCCGGGGCACCGATGATGCCGAATCCTGCGAGGTGCTGGTGACGCGCCTGCGCGCGGCCATTGCCGCACCTCTTCGGATCAACGGTCATGACATCACCATTCCCGTCTCGTTCGGCATCGCCATGTATCCCTGCGATGGTGCCGATTTCGGCGGGTTGATGCGCAACGCGCATCTGGCACTGCAGGCGGCGAAGGCACAGGGATGGTCGTCATGGTGCTATTTTCGACCGTCGATGAACGAGAAGGCCCGTCGGCGGGTCGAATTCGAGGCCGAACTTCGTACGGCCATTCGCGAGCGGCAGTTCGTCGTCCATTACCAGCCCCGCGTATCGATCGCGGACAACAGGGCCGATGCGGTCGAGGCACTGGTACGCTGGAACCACCCCGCGAGGGGTATCCTCTTGCCCGGCCATTTCATCGGAATGTGCGAGGAGACCGGGCTCATTCACGATCTGGGCATGCAGGTCCTGGAAGAAGCACTCTGCCAGCAGCTTGTCTGGAAGAAGGCCGGCCTTGATCTCGGCATGTCGATCAATCTGTCGCCAAGACAGCTCGAACGCGAGAGTTTTGCAGACGAAATCGGTTCGCGGATCCAGGCCATCGGCGCAGATCCGGCAACCATCGAATTCGAGATCACGGAATCCATGCTGCTCGTCGATGACGGGCCGACGAGCAGCAATCTGGCGACGCTCACAGCGACGGGATTCAACCTGTCGATCGACGATTTCGGGACGGGCTACAGCAATCTCGCCCATATTCTCCGCTTTCCCGTGAGCTGCATCAAGATCGACCGGTCATTCATCATCGCCGGACGCGAAGGCCCGGCCATCGTCGATCTCATCCTCACGCTTGCCCGGCAGATCGGCGCACGCGTCGTCGCCGAAGGGGTGGAGACCGACGATCAGCTCACCTGGCTGCGCGAATGCGGTTGCCCGGAATATCAGGGTTTTCTCTTTTCGCGGCCGATTCCCGCCGACATGCTCGAGAAAAGGATCGCCGGTTTCCCGCAGTTGGCCGCCCTTTGATCGCTGTGGGTCAGTTCTGCCGTTGCAGCCTCATCCTGTCGAGCAGCATGGAGGACGCGAATGCGTGTCCCTGCTCACGCCAGTGGCCGTCACGATCGTAATAGAGATCCGGCCTTTCATGTCTGGTCGGCATCACCAGAAGTTCGCTTCGGGCTTCCTCGAACAGTTTTCCCAGCCTTGCCAGCCGCCCGGCCCCGATTTCCACCGCAAGGCCCAGGACCGGCCAGTTCCGCTCGCCGCAGACGGCAAGGATCCGGCGGAGGATTGCAAATGTGAGTTCGTCGCCGCCGTTCGGGTCTACCCTTTCGCCGGTGGAGCTTTCGCGGCGTTGGCGAAGGGCGATCACCACCTCGCGGGCGAACCCGACCAGATGCAGGTTCGCGATCCATGGCGTATCGTCGATGGCGGCCTGGATCCGGCGTGCGAGACCCGGCGGATGGACCGGAAGAGGCCGCAACGTTCCGGAATGGTCCGCTTCGAACAGCCGTTCCTCGCGATTGTCCTCGAAATCATTGCCGGTGAGCTGGATGACGACGAGGGACGGATCGAAGCGCGCGGCCTCGCGTTCGAGCCACAGAAGCGTTCGTCCGTTGCCGCTGTTGCCGACGCCGGTATTGACGACGGCGGGAGCCTCCGCGCCCATTTCGCGTTCGAGCGCGGCGCGCACGAGTGACGGGAAGTCGAGATTCTGGTCGACGCCATAGCCCATGGTGAAACTGTCGCCGGTGAAGAGAATGGCTCCCTTC
>JAGREZ010000410.1 GCA_020446285.1 Geminicoccaceae bacterium | reverse complement strand
GTCGCCTATGAAACCGGGGCGCGCTCCGGGCTCATCGCCGACGAGGCGCTGATCCTCGAGACCGTTCGTCCGGGAACCGGCGATCCGGTCGCGGATGGCGAGGTCGGCGAGCTTCTGGTTACCGTATTCAATCCCGACTATCCGCTCGTGCGCTTCGCGACCGGCGATCTCACCCGCTTTCTCGATGGCCCGAGCGCCTGCGGTCGTACCAACAGGCGGATCGCCGGCTGGATGGGCCGCGCCGANNNNCAGAGCGCGAAGGTGCGCGGCCAGTTCGTGCGCCCGGAACAGGTCGCCCGCATCGTCGAACGGCATTCCGCGATCGGACGGGCAAGGCTGGTGATCCTTGCAGACGAAGGCGGCGACGACGCAATCCTCCTTCGCTGCGAGAGCGACCATGCGGGTGACGGAGATCTGCCGGATTCCATTGCCGAGAGCATCCGTTCGGTGACGGGCCTTCGTGGCGAGGTCGAACTCGTCGCGCTGGGCAGTCTTCCGGATGACGGGCTGGTGATCGAAGACAGGCGCAGCCACTGATCATGCTTCCGCTCGAAGCCAGCGATCTCGCGCTCGGGCGGAATGGACGCATCCTCTTCGACAATCTCGCCTTCGAACTCGCCCCGGGCGACGGACTGCTGCTCACGGGTCCGAACGGCAGCGGAAAATCCAGCCTGCTCCGCCTGCTCGCAGGTTTCATCCGCCCCCATGCCGGGGAAATCCGGCTCGATGGCAGGCCGGTCGACCCGTCATCCAGCGATTTTCGCTCGCAGCTTCACTTCATCGGTCACGCCAATGCGATCAAGGGCCGTCTCACGGTTCGCGAGAATCTCGAATTCATGACGCGGCTCGCCGGCGGCGGGACCGGTCACGCCACGGATCCGTTCGCCATCGCCGATCTCTTCGAACGTCAGGGCCGGTTCCTTTCCGCCGGACAGAGACGGCGGCTGGCCCTGTCGCGCCTCCTGTCCGCGCCGCGCCCACTGTGGCTGCTCGACGAGCCCGGCGTCGGCCTCGATCGCGCCAGCATCGACCGTCTTCAACGAGCGATCCGCGACCACCGCGCCGCCGGTGGCATCGTCATCGCCGCAAGCCACGGCGATGTGGCGCTCGAACAGCATCTCGTTCTCGAACTCGGCCGATGAACGAGGTGAACAGGGTGAACGGGATGAACGGGATGAACGGGGCGCTCGCCCTTGCCCGCCGCGATATCCGGCTCGCCTTTCGCAGCGCCGGCGACAGCCTTCTCGGCGTGATCTTCTTTCTCGTCTCCCTCTCGCTTTTCCCCCTTGGTGTCGGCGCTTCGGCGGATGTGCTCGCGCGGATCGGATCCGGGGTGATCTGGGTACTGGCCCTTCTCGCCGTGCTCCTGACCCTCGATCGGCTCTACGAGAGCGATCTCGACGACGGCTCCCTCGAACTTCTCGCCCTGTCCGGCCTGCCGCTCGAAATCGTGGTCGTGATCAAATGTGCGGTCCACTGGCTCACGAGCGGCCTCCTGCTCGTGCTGGTCTCGCCGCTGCTGGCCATCCTGATGTCGCTGCCGGCGGATGCCTTGTGGGCACTGCCGCTCGCCCTGCTGCTCGGCACGCCGACACTGACGCTGGTCGGCTCGATCGGCTCGGCATTGCTGCTCGGCAGCCGTCAGGGGAGCGTGCTCACGGCGTTGCTGGTGCTGCCGCTTTATATCCCGGTGCTGATCTTCGGAGTTTCCGCCGTTGATGGCGCCATTCTGGGGCTTGGCGCGAAGGCACCCTTCCTCATCCTTGCCGCCATGCAGCTCGCCGCCCTCGCACTCGCCCCGTTCGCAACGGCCGCCGGCCTTCGCCTGGCCATGGAATGAACGGATGGACAGGGGTGCTGGGTGCCGCTCAGACGATCAGCTGATAGTCGAGCACCTCGCCACGCGTGCGTATCGTGCTCTTCACCCAGCGGCCGGCCGGATCGTACCAGATATCGCCGCCCCGACCGCTCGAGGAAGCAATTTCGAAATGCCGCGCGCGGACCTTCTTCCCGCCCAGATCGAGAAGATCCTCGCCGCGCGGGGTCGAGCGAATGGGTTCGAGATCACCCTTGCCGGCCGAAATGACCTGCGATTGCCGCAGGATGTCGGCGTTCCAGAAGGAGGTGTCGGTCATCATTCCGAGCGGCACGTTGAGCGTCCCGCTGGGCCCGTCGACATGCAGTTTGCCGCGCCCTTCCTCGATCTCGACCCGGGTGACATCGCCATCGTCATCGGTTTTCACCGAACTTCTGACCAGCATTCCATCCCGCCAGTGATCCTCGCCACGCTGGCGAAAGCTGAAAGCGGTGACGAATGCGACCTTGACGGTGATTTCCACATCCACCCGCGAGATGATCCGGTCGCCCGTTGCCTCGAACGAAACCCTGTGAACGCCGATCTCTTCTCCCTTGCGGAAGATCCGAAAGGCCCGATCGCTCGGAAGCGCTGCCAGCGCGGGGCCGGGTTTCAGGCAGAGGGCGCCCAGCGCCGCCCCGCCCGAGAGGGCGAGAAAGCCCCGCCGGCCGAGTGTGACATCAGGGGCGGTGACACGATCGGCATCGCAAACCGGCACGCCATCTTTCGGGCTACGAACGTTCATTCAGATTGTCCCCTCAACCCGGAAACCTGCATCGGGAAATTCCAGGGCTTCCTCGCGGTCCACGCTCTCGACACGGGACCAGCGGGGGCCCTCATGCGCAGCTTCGATCAAGGACGAGACGCGTTCCGCATCGCCTGCGACAAGCGCCTCGACCGAACCATCGACACGATTGCGAACCCATCCCGAAAGCCCGCGGGCCTCGGCCTGATACATGAACCAGGCCCGATACCCGACGCCTTGCACGCGTCCGCGAATCCGGAGATGTGTGACGATGGTCGTCACTGATTTTCAACTTGTCGGCAACAGGAATTGTCAGTCCATATCCAGCATCAGAAGTATGCCATGTCCCGCCGGACACGCAATTGGCAATTTTACGCATACGCATTGTGGGATGACTTTTGCGTTAGTCATGTTGCCGGATGGCCATGCCGGAGCGGCTTGCCGGCCGCTCGCAGACAATGCCGGAACGGCTCGCCGGAGCCCGTCAGACAGGTGAAAGCCCCACTCTCGGCCTGAGCCAGGCGCCGCAGACATTGCCGGCAAAACCCGTCACGAGCCAGAGCCATCCATGCAGGCTGCCCGATGCTATGCCCGAGAAGAAGGCGCCGATATTGCAGCCGAATGCCAGCCGCGCGCCGTAGCCGAGCAGGAGACCGCCGATGATGGCGGTGAGGAGATCGACAGCCGAAAGGCGAAGGGAGGGTTTGAACCTGCCGGCAAGACCGGCGGCAAGCATCGCGCCGGCCATGATGCCGAAATTCATCACCGAGGTCGTGTCGCGGAAGATGCTGGCCTCGACGGCGGCCATGCGTTTCTCCCAGTAGGGCCAGCCTGCCATGTCCGCTCCGGCGAGTGCGAAACCCTTTGCACCCCAGAGCGCGAATCCCGAGGTCACACCCCATGGCCGGTGCGCGATCCAGAGCGTGGCGAAATTGAGCAGGGCAAGGCCGATGGCGCCCGCGAGCAGGGGCCAGGGACCGCGCAGCCAGTCCGCGGAAACAGTCGCGGGCGCATCGACGCCGCGGCGCCGTTCGACAATGATGGTCAACAGGAATATGGCGGCGAACAGGCCGAGATTGACGGCAAGCGCAGGCCCGAGGCCCCATCGATGGATGAACGAATAGGCACCGAAGGACGGTAGCGCCAGCCACCAGACGAGATGCGCCGTTCCGATCACCGA
>JAGREZ010000409.1:2006-2224 GCA_020446285.1 Geminicoccaceae bacterium | reverse complement strand
CAGACCGGCAGCCCGTAACGGCATATCGTCTCGATCTCCATGCCGGAAAAGCCGAAGGCGCTGTCGCCGCACACCGTCAGCACCGGCTTGCCGGTCTCGATGGCGGCGGCGACCGAATAGCCCATGCCGATACCCATGATACCCCAGGTGCCGACATCGATGCGCTTGCGCGGCTCGTGGATGTCGATGATGGAGCGGGCGAAATCGAGGGTGTTCGC
>JAGREZ010000409.1:0-1948 GCA_020446285.1 Geminicoccaceae bacterium | reverse complement strand
AGGGCGCCGTGATAGTCCATCGGGATGTTGTTGTTGCGCAGCTTCGGCGCCATGCGCTCGATATTCTGTTCGACCTTCGCGCGCACGGCATCGGTCCACGCGGACGGTGCGGGTTGCCAGTCCTCGCCCATGGCCGCAAGAAGCGCATCGACCGTCGACTTGATGTCACCGACCACGGGTGCGGCAATCTCGACGTTCGAATCCATTTCCTTCGGGTCGATATCGACATGAATGAAGGTCTTCGAGCCCGGCGCGCCCCAGCTCTTGCCCTTGCCGTGCGACAGGAGCCAGTTGAGCCGTGCGCCGATCAGCATGACGACATCGGCTTCCTTGAGCACGAGCGAGCGGGCGGCACCGGCCGATTGCGGATGCGTGTCCGGCAAGAGCCCCTTGGCCATGCTCATCGGCAGATAGGGCATGCCCGATTTCTCGACGAACGTGCGGATCGCCGTATCAGCCTGCGCATAGGCTGCCCCCTTGCCGAGGATCACGAGCGGCCTTTCCGCTGATTTCAGCACGTCGAGCGCGCGCGTGATGGCCTCCGGAGCCGGAATATGGGCGGGAGCCGGATCATTGACCCTGACCAGCGATCTCGCCCCCTCATCGGCATCCATCGTCTGCGCGAACAGTTTCGCGGGCAGATCGAGATAGACGCCGCCCGGCCGGCCGGAGACCGCGGCGCGGATGGCCCGCGCGACGCCGATACCGATATCCTCGGCATGCAACACGCGATAGGCGGCCTTGCACACCGTCTTCGCCACGGCGAGCTGGTCCATTTCCTCGTAATCGCCCTGTTGCAGGTCGACAACCTCGCGCTCGGACGAGCCGCTGATGAGAATCATCGGGAAACAGTTGGTGGTGGCGTGGGCGAGGGCGGTCAGGCCGTTGAGGAAGCCCGGTGCCGACACGGTGAGACAGACGCCCGGTTTTTGCGTCAGGTAGCCCGCAATCGAGGCGGCATAACCCGCATGCTGCTCATGGCGGAAGGCAATCACACGCATGCCCCGAGCCTGCGCGAGGCGGCCCAGATCGGTGACCGGAATGCCCGGCACGCCGTAGATCGTCCCGATGCCATTGAGTTTGAGCGCATCGATGACCAGGTGAAAACCATCCGTCAGTGCCTGCGATGCACCGGTCTCTTTCTCGTCTCGCGCCATGCCGGGTGCGGTCATCTGTTCCCTCGTGCCTTACGGTGTTATCCTGTCGGTTCTGGTTCTGGCGGCGCTGCGGCCTTCCAGCTTCGTCCATCGTTCGCGGACATGGTCGTGCAGCCGCATCGTGTGCTCACGCACGAGGCGGCTTGCGAGGTCGGGATCGCGGGCCTCGAGCGCCTCGATGATTCCCATGTGATCGACGACCGACCGCTTCGCCCGGTCGCCTTCGCCCATGGCTCGCTTGCGGACGGCGTGCATGTGCAGGAAAAGCTGGTCGGCCGTGGTCCTGAGCAGGGCGCAGCCGGACAGTTCGAGAATGCGCTGGTGAAACCTGATATTGGCTTCGGAATATTCCTCGAGCTCGGCGCGCGCGGCATGGACGCTGTGCTTCATCGCAAACTTGCGCAACTCGCGCAGGTCGCGGGCGCTGGCATGTTCCGTAGCCAGCCTTGCGGCCATGCTTTCGAGCGCTGCCCAGGTGACGATCATCTCCAGCACGTCCTTCGTCGCCAGCCGGCGAACGAAGACTCCCTTGCGGGGCAGAATCTCGACCAGCCCGTCATGCGCCAGCCGCACCAGCGCCTCGCGAATCGGGGTGCGGGAAACCTGCAGGCTTTCCGCCAGCTGTCGTTCATCGAGACGAAGATCGGCGTTCTCTTCGTAGATCTTCATGTCCAGGATAGCGGTCCGCAACACGTCGTAGGTGTGATCCTTCAACGTGAAACTCACCGCCACCGGCTGCAGTTTCTCACTGATCGACATGGCCTGCCCCGCCGTCCTCCCGAACCGTTTTC
>JAGREZ010000006.1:5068-12233 GCA_020446285.1 Geminicoccaceae bacterium | reverse complement strand
GCGGCCAGCGTGTCGGCCGTCTCGCCCGATTGCGAAACGAACAGCCCCGCCTGCCCGTCGACCAGTGGCGGCTCGCGATAGCGGAATTCGGAACCGATCTCCCAGTCCGTGGGAATGCCGGCGATCTGTTCGAACCAGTACCGGGCGACAAGGCAGGCATAGGAAGCGGTGCCGCAGGCCACCGTGGTCAACCGGGTGATGTCGCGAAGGTCGAACGGCAGCTCCGGCAGATTGATCCTGTGGGTGGAAGGATCGGCGAAGGAACGCAACGTGTCGCCGAGCACTGCCGGTTGCTCGAAGATCTCCTTCTCCATGAAATGCCGGTGATTGCCCTTGCCGATCATTGCCCCGGACATGGCCGTCTGGACGATGTCGCGATGCTGTTCCCGCCCGTCCGTATCGACGATGCGCGCGCCATCGCGCCGGACGAACGCGACGTCACCCTCCTCGAGATACTGGATGCGTTCGGTCAACGGTGCGAGCGCCAGCGCGTCGGAGCCGACGAACATCTCGCCGTCGCCATAGCCGATGGCAAGCGGACTTCCCCGCCGTGCCGCGACGAGCAGATCGTCATGCCCCTCGAACAGGAGGACGAGTCCGAACGCGCCCTCGAGCCTGCGAACAGCGGCGAGCGACGCCTCTTCCGGAGAAAGGCCGGCGGTGATGTGATGGGCGACGAGATGTGGCACGACCTCGGTATCGGTCTGCGTCTCGAAACTGTGCCCCGCTTGCGACAGCTCCTCGCGCAATGTCTGGAAATTCTCGATGATACCATTGTGAACGACCGCAACGCCCATGCTGGTGTGCGGATGGGCATTGGTCTCGTTGGGCACGCCATGCGTCGCCCAACGGGTGTGGCCGATGCCGGTCTGCCCACCCAGGGGCTGTTCGGCGATCCGCTCGGCAAGACGGTCGAGTTTGCCCTCGGCGCGCCGCCGGTCGACCCGGTTGTCGCTCAGGGTAGCGATCCCGGCACTGTCATACCCCCGATATTCAAGCCGCCGCAGCGCGTCGACGAGAATGGGAGTCACGGGTCTGAGGCCGATACATCCAACAATTCCACACAAAATACCTGTCTCCTGCTCAACTATAACGGATTTAGCGGAACCCGGGCATGCTGGCGAGTGTGCGCGATACGCCAGAGATACCCCCGTGCATTAACGAAATGTTTCATCTTTTCGGTACACGATGCGTACCCGGTGCTTCGACAAACGGATGCTTGGCCTGTCATGCGGGACCTGATGCTCGAACAGTTCCTCGATTTCCTCGAGGAACGACACGGATCCAGGACAATTCACTCGGTGCTCGACGAGCTTGGCGACATGGCGGGTTCAGCGTCCGGCAGCAGCCGTCCGGGTCTCGGCGAACGCGGCCAGCAGCTTCGAACGGCCGCCGATTTCGCCTCGATGATCCTGCGGACCGGACGCCCGTCGCTCCTGCGGCAATTCGGTGGCTGGCTGATCGACCGCCATGCCTGCGGCTGGATGGCCGAGATCCATGTCGGCAACGATCTCTCGACCCTCGCCCGTCGCCTCGCCAGCGCGGTCAACGAGGTCATCGCTGCCACCGATGCCGTACGCCTTGGCGACAGCAACCCTCAGGCAAAAAAGGTGATGCTCGTCTATCGCGACGAAGTGGGCTGGGCAGATATCGTGCAAGGTGCCATGTGCACCTGGCTCCGCATACACGCTCCCGACCACGGGATCACGGGCGAGGATCTGTCGCTTGTCAGCGGAACGCATGTGCATTTCTGTCTGAGCGGTCCGCGCGGATCGTCGCCGGAAGCGGGCAATGGCTGGCAACCTCCGTTGCCCCCGGACCCGGACGGACGCCCGGGCAACCTCGGATAGCCCCATCCGTAGGATCGACGGTCGAGATCAATCGAACAGCCGGCGGCGCAGCCTGTATAGTGCGACGATGAACGACACGACCGTCACGGCGGCGAGATAGCCCAGATGGATCAAGACATCGAGCGGCTGTAGTGCCAGACCGATCATGAGGGGACGGATCACCTCGACCAGATGCGTCATTGGCAGGATCCAGGCAAACACCTGAATGAAATCGGGGAATCGTCCGATCTCGAAGAACACGCCGGAAAACATGAACATGGGCGTGATCCAGAAGGTGAAGAAATAACTGAAGAATTCCCAGTTCCGTGCGAACGCGGTCGCCGCGAGGCCGCAGCCGGCGAAGGCGAGCGATGCCAGCATCAGGACCGGCAGCGCCAGCAGGCCGCCGGCGATCGATGAAACGCCACCCCAGATGGCTGCCACGACGAGGACCGCCGTACAGGACAGCATCCCCTTGCAGGCGCTCCAGACGAGCTCGCCGACGAGCAACTCGCTCAATGTCAATGGCGTCGAGAGCATCGCATCCCATGTCCGCTGCATCTGGAAACGTGCATAGGCGCTGACCGTCGCCTCGAAGCTCGAGGAAAACATGGCGCCATAGGCCATCATGCCCGGAACGATGAATGCGAGATAGGGAACCCCCGCCATCGTCTCGATCACCGAGCCGAGACCAAAGCCGAAGGCGAAAAGGAAGATGACCGGATTGACGACATTGCTCGCGAGCGACGACCAGACCATCTTCTGCCAGGTCAGGAAGTTGCGAAGCCAGACGGCGAAGGCGTAACGGTTGATCAGGGTATTCATCAGCGTTCCCGAAGCTGTCGGCCGGTAAGCCGCAGAAACACGTCCTCGAGGTTGGCCGGACGATGGTTGAACACCGTCTCCGGCGGCATCGCCTCCAGCACGGACTGGACCTCATCGACGAACAGCAGGACGCTGTCTCCGAGATCCTCGGTCTGCGCCAGCGGCAATTCGCGCGGAAGCGGCTTGTCGATCTCCAGCACATGCGCCTTGACGTGCCGCCCGATGAGATCACGCGGCGTGCCGCTGTCGAGAACGGCGCCATTGTCGATCATGAGGATCATGTCACAAAGCCGCTCGGCCTCGTCCATGTAATGTGTGGTCAGCAACAGCGTCTTGCCCTGGCGCTTGAGTGCCAGCAGCTGGCGCCAGATCATCACCCGCGCCTGCGGATCGAGGCCGGTGGTGGGTTCGTCGAGTATGACCAGATCCGGATTGCCGATCATGGCACGCGCCAGGACCAGACGGCGCTTCATCCCGCCCGACAGATGCATCACCTGCGCGCCTGCACGTTGCGAGAGCTGCATGAAGTCGAGCAGTTGCGGCACGCGCTCGTCGATATCGGCGGTGGCAAGACCGTAATACCGGCCGAACGCCTCGAGATTCTGGCGCACGGTGAGATCGGGATCGAGGTTGTCCTCCTGCGGCACGAGCCCGATCCGTGCACGGACCTCGCGCGGCATCGAGGTTGGCGTCGCGCCGAGCACCGTGATCTTGCCCTCGCTCGGTCGGCAGAGCCCCATCAGCATGCGCATCGTCGTCGTCTTGCCCGCACCGTTCGGTCCGAGCAGGCCGACACAGCGTCCGCTCTCGATGGCAAGATCAATGCCGCGCACGGCCTCGATCCCGCCGAAGGTCTTCTTGAGGCCGGATGCCTCTATGATTGATGCCATGTCGGATATGTCCGCGTGAAAATGTTCGCTCCTGCCGGCCTGTTCTCAGCCTCCCGGCAGCACCGGAACGCCGAAGAGCCATGGATGGGCGAAGAGAAGAAGGATGTAGATTGAAAGGGCAAGGGCGATCCGCCAGATACCGATTTCGCCGAACACGAATTTCTGCCTGCGCTCGAGAATGGCGGCAAACGGCAGGAACGAGGTCCGCTGGACGAAAACGCCCCATCCGGGTGGCGGGTCGCGGTGACGCCGTGCATCGAGGGAGTGACAGCCGACGAATGCCAGCAATGCGAGCGAACCGAAGAAGATGAAGGAGGCCATGTCCGGATTGGCGAGCAGATGGGCCACGCCCCAAAGGCCGATGGCCCACATCACCGGGTGTCGGGTGACGCGCAGAATACCGCGCGCCGGCTCCGGAGTGTCCGGATCGGGAGACTGGCCGACAGCGGTGGGATTGGCCGAGGTCAACCCGCCTACCAGAAAGACGAGCGCGACCGGCATGATCAGGAGCGGCAGGTGGGCCGTGCCGGGACCACCATGCCAGAACGGCACGAACGGCGCGTTCACCCATGCCTCGATCATCCAGAACAGGGCGACGACGGAAACGAGCGAATAGAGCAGTCGATAGGCGCCGATACCGATCTTCTCGATCAGTTGCGCACGAAGCTGGGTGCCGGCGATTCCGAGATGCGTGCCGACAAAGAACACCGCGGCCACAAGCAGGTTGTTCATTCCGTCCCTCGAAGCAGACACCCGACAAGCACGATCCGGCCGAACGCGCGCAACCATTCCCTGAACGCACCATAGCAGCGCACTGGCGAAATGCCGATAGCATCACATGCACCATTGGCCAGCCCATCGAACGATCTATATTGGTGTTGCGTTGCCGCCCCGGACACAATCGGTCCGGTCATGAACCGATATTGCGGAGACTGCCTCATGAGGACAGGAATACGGCGTCGATCGATCATCGGCATGGTCATGCCGCTGGCCGCATTTCTCGCAATCCACGGGATGGCCGTTCCGGCACGGGCAGGCGATCTCATGTCCTACACGCTTGAAGCCATCGAGGGTGGTCCGCTTCCGATGGAGCGCTTTCGCGGTCGGCCGGTGCTCGTCGTCAATACCGCCTCGCTCTGCGGATTCACACCGCAATACCGCGCACTGCAGGATCTGTGGGAAACCTACCGCGACCGCGATCTCGTCGTTCTCGGTGTGCCGTCGAACGATTTCGGCGGTCAGGAACCGGGCAGCAATGGCGAGATCCAGGAATTCTGCGAGGTGAACTTTGCCATCGACTTTCCCATGAGCGAGAAGGTCGCGGTTACCGGAACCGGCTCGCACCCCCTCTTCGTCGAGCTGCGTGAGCAACTCGGTGCGGGAGCCGGGCCCGAATGGAACTTCAACTTCTACAAATATCTGATCGACCGCAACGGCAAGGCGGTGGCCTTCTGGCCGTCACGCGTCCGCCCGGATGACGAAGAGGTCCTGACACGCATCGAGGCCGTGCTCGAACCGGCAAGCTGAAGCGTGATCGCCGGCCGCATCGTCAGACGCTGGACCGGTCCGACCGGGCTTGCCTGCGGGCTCATGCTGTTCGCGTTCACCACGACGCATCTGATCAATCACGCCTTCGGCCTCGTCTCCTTCGAAACCGCCGAGCAAATGCGGCGCTCGGCGCTCGGCTTCTGGCACTGGACGTTTCTCGGCCTCCTGCTGCCCGCAGCGCTCGTCCTCCATGTGGCCATCAATCTCTACCGGCTGGCGCGCCGGCGCAGCCTGCGGATGCCGGCCTGGCAATATCTCCAGCTCGGGCTCGGGCTCGCCATTCCGTTCTGGCTGGTCGTGCACATGCTGGCGACGCGCGGCCTTTCGCTCGTGCACGGGACCCAGGTGAACTATTATCTGGAATTCTTCCTCCTCTGGCCGGGCCTCGCCACCCAGCAGATTGTCCTGACCCTGCTCGTCTGGACGCATGGCTGCATGGGGATTCACTTCTGGTTGCGCCTGCGCCCGCTCTATCGGCGACTGCAGCCCTTCCTGCTCGCCTTTGCCGTCCTCCTGCCGACACTGGCGATTACGGGCTTCGTTTCGGGCGGACGCGGCATCCACGAAGCCATCCGCAAGGATGCCTCCCTTCTCGATCAATGGAAGAGGAATTTCGACTGGGTACCCCTGAACCAGACGCTCTGGGTCTATGACGTCGAGCGGATCATTCTTCTCCTCTTCGGTGTCGCACTTCTTGCCGTCGCCACCGTTCATGCCTCCCGTTACTTGTTGAGGTGGAAGAACAGACTTCTGCGCATCACCTATGACGATGGCACGAAAGTGTCCGTTCCTGCCGGAACCAGCGTGCTCGAGGCCAGCCGCATCGCACGGCTCGGCCATGCCTCGGTCTGCGGCGGTCGGGGACGCTGTTCGACCTGTCGCGTCCGGGTCCGGCAGGGCAAGGAATTCCTTCCGCCGCCGAACGAGCGGGAGACCCGGGTGCTGGAGCGGCTGGGTGCGGCGGCGGATGTCCGTCTTGCCTGCCAGCTGCGCCCCACGGGCGATATCGCCGTCACGCGGCTGATGGCGGCAACGGTACGTCTCGACAGTGCACTGATGCAGATGAATCCTGCTCAGGGTGTCGAGAGGGAGATCGCCGTGCTTTTCGCCGATCTTCGCGGCTTCACGCAATTGTCGGAGGGACGCATGCCTTTCGATGTCGTCTTTCTGCTCAATCGCTATTTCAACGTCATGGGCAAGGCGATCGAGATCGAGGGCGGCACGGTCGACAAGTTCATCGGTGACGGCATCATGGCACTCTTCGGGCTGAATACGAGCCAGAGGGATGCAGCCCGACAGGCACTCGCAGCGGCAAGGCGCATGGGTGATGCACTCGCCACCCTGAACACCGAATTCGAGGCTGACCTGCCACGCCGGCTGAAAATGGGTATCGGCATCCACTTCGGTCCGGCGATCGTCGGCGAGCTGGGCTACGGGCGAGCCACATCCATTACCGCCATCGGCGATACGGTCAATGTCGCCAGCCGGCTGGAGGCGGCAACCAAGGAACTCGGCGCCGAACTGATCGTGTCGGACGAGCTGCTGCGGCGCGCGGAACTCGAACCGGAAAACGGCCGGAGCTGCATGCTCGAAGTGCGCGGCCGGAACAAGGGCGAAAACGTGCGGGCCTTCGACCGGGCCGTCGACCTTCCTGCACCGGGGCTCGCAGCCATCGAGTCCGCAAAGGCGTCAACGGGCTTGCACGCATTCATGCAGCTGTTCGCATCACGGACCCATGATGGTGGTAGCGGGTCATAGCCGTTCAGCTCCCGGGCAATTCCTCAGGCAGGCCAGGTGTCGCTCAGCCGGTAGCCTTCGGGCCAGGGATCGGCCGGATCGAGCATGTGCTGATGCGTGCCGGTGATCCATGCCTGCCCGCTGACCGATGGCACGATGCCAACGGTATCCGCGAGTGACGCCAGGGCCTCGATCCGCCCCTCGAAGGCCGAACCGATGAGCGATGTCGCAACAAGCCGGTCCCCGACCGCCATCTCGCCGCGTGCGTGGAGGAGCGCCATGCGTGCGGATACGGCAGTCCCGGTCGGCGAACGGTCGATCTTGCCGGGTTCGATG
>JAGREZ010000006.1:0-4936 GCA_020446285.1 Geminicoccaceae bacterium | reverse complement strand
AGCTCCCGGGCATTGCCGGCGGCGAGTTCAAGCCCGGCGCCGGCGGCATCGACGACAACGAAGCTGTCGCCGCCATAGGCCGTATCGACGGAAATCCTGCCGATACCCTCGACCTCGAGCGGAACGTCGAGTTCCTGCGCAAAGGAGACGACATTTCGAACGGTGATGCGTTCGGCCTTGCCGGCGCTGCAATGCGCCTCGATCTCGACGAGCCCGCCCGGCGCCTCGAGCTTGAAGCGTGTTATCGGCTCGACCATTGGCACGAGGCCGGTCTCCAGCAGTACCGTGGCGACGCAAATGGAATTGGAACCGGACATGGGCGGGGTGTGGATCGGCTCCATGATGATCCAGCCCATGGTCGCGTCGGGGTGTTTTGGGGGCACGAGAAGATTGACATGACGGAAGACGCCACCGCGCGGCTCGTTGAGCATGAAGTTGCGCAGACGATTGTCCCGTGCGATCCAGCGCGATTGCTCCCATAGCGTTTCGCCGGGAGGCGGCGCGACACCGCCGACAATCACGTCGCCGACTTCGCCCTCGGCATGGCAACTGACGGTGTGGATGACATTTGTCGTTCTCATTGCGCCACATCTTCGGCAACGAGCGCCTTGTAGAGTTTCTGCAGGCTCTGCGTGACGGGACCGGGCGTTCCATCGCCGATGGTCCGTCCATCGATCTCGCTCACCGTGGTCTGACCGCCGAACGTGCCGGTGATGAAGGCCTCGTCGGCTCCGTAGGTGTCGACCAGCGAGAAATTGCGCTCGAAGACGGGAATGGCATTGGCGCGGCAGAGCCCGATGACCTTTTTCCGGGTGATGCCGTTCATGCAATAGTCGCCGGTCGAGGTCCACACTTCGCCCTTGCGGACGATGAAGAAATTGCAGGAGTTGGTGGTGGAGACGAAGCCGTGCGGGTCGAGCATCAGTGCCTCGTCGGCACCGGCCTTCTGTGCGTGGATGCCGGCGAGGATGCAGTTGAGCTTGCTGTGGGAATTGAGCTTGGGGTCCTGGGTGACCGGCAGGCCGCGGACGATGGGGACAGTGAAGAGGCGGATACCGCGCTGGTAATTGCCGGTGGACGGCTTGGAATGCTCCATGATGATGACCATCGTCGGACCGCTTTTCGACAGGCGCGGATCCTGGAAAGGCTTTGCCTTGATCCCGCGCGTGACCATCAGTCGTGCATGGACGTCATCGGCCATGCCGTTGGCACGGGCGGTTTCGTCGAGCGCCGTCTTCACGGCTGCCCGGTCCATGCCGATGTCGAGATCGATGGCCATCGCCGCCTCGAACAGACGATCGAGATGCTCGTTGAGAAAGGCCCAGCGCCCGTTATGGAGGCGAACGCCTTCCCAGACACCGTCGCCCAGCATGAAACCCGCATCATAGACCGAAACGACGGCTTCCGCACGCGGGACGATGCTTCCGTTTACATAGATCCTGAGCGCATCGTTGCGCGAATCGACATCCGCGTCATGGGTCGAGACATGGCTCCTGGGCGGCATTCGCGGGGCTCCCTCTGTTCTCCTTCCTGAGAACCTATCTGCAAGTACGGCGCGCGAAAAGGCCACTTGCGCCCGTCTCGCCGAAAGCACCATCGCCACCGACCGCATTCCCGCCGATACCGGCTGAACAGGCAACGCTTTTCCCTGGTCTTTTGTTCCCGCCATTCGCTTCGTGTCGCATTCGCATAGGGTCGCGTCGTGGCGTCGAAAGCCCGGATCCCGGTGTCCCTCTAGTGCCTTTCTGTGGCCAGACGGGTCTGGTCCGCAAGGGCTGGAACCGCTATGGCTCCCGTGGACACGGGAGGTGCAAGCACATCCAGGACGGAACGTCATGGCATGCGGGAGCTGAATGATGAGTGACGACGACGGTGATCTCGACCTGCGCGAGCTCGACGACGACGAACTGGTCAAGCAAATTCAGGACGATCTCTATGACGGCCTCAAGGACGAGGTCTGCGAGGGTGTCGAAATCCTGCTGGAGCGTGGTTGGGAGCCCTATCGCGTCCTGACCGAGGCGCTGGTCGGCGGCATGAGCATCGTCGGCGTCGATTTCCGTGACGGCATCCTCTTCGTTCCCGAGGTCCTGCTCGCCGCCAACGCGATGAAAGGCGGCATGGCCATTCTCCGCCCGCTGCTTGCCGAGACCGGCGCGCCGCCCGTGGGCAAGATGGTGATCGGCACGGTCAAGGGCGATATCCACGACATCGGCAAGAACCTCGTCTCGATGATGATGGAAGGTGCCGGCTTCGAGGTCGTCGATCTGGGCATCAATGTCGATGTCGACAAGTATCTGGCGGCTCTCGAGGAGCACAAGCCGGACATTTTCGGCATGTCGGCGCTACTGACAACGACGATGCCCTACATGAAGGTCGTGATCGACACCATGGTCGAACAGGGCATCCGCGAGGACTACAAGGTTCTGGTTGGTGGCGCACCGCTCAATGAGCAGTTCGCCGAGGCCATAGGAGCAGATTCCTATTGTCGTGACGCCGCTGTCGCCGTGGATACGGCCAAGGCGATCATGGCAAGGAAACACAACCAGCGCAGTGCATGATGCGGGCTATCTCCGGCCCTTATCGCCGCGCCTGAAAAAAAGCCCGGATCCTTCGGAACCGGGCTTTTCCGCAGTCATCACTGACAGAAGAATCAGTCGACGTCGGCGGCGACGCTGACCTTGTTCATCTTGTCAGGATTGGCCGGCGGCTCGCCCTTGGCGATCTTGTCGACCGCTTCCATGCCTTCGGTGACCTGCCCCCAGATCGTGTACTGGCCATCGAGATGCGGGGCCGGGGCGAACATGATGAAGAACTGACTGTTGGCGCTGTTGGGATCCATGGTCCTGGCCATGCCCACTGTACCACGCCGGAACTTCGCCGTGCGGCTGAACTCGGCGCGCAGGTCCGGCTTGTCCGAACCGCCGGTGCCGGTCCCGGTGGGGTCGCCCGTCTGGGCCATGAAGCCCGGAATGACGCGATGAAACACGACACCATCATAAAATCCCTCGCGCACGAGCTCCTTGATGCGCTCGACATGCTTGGGAGCGACGTCGGGCATGAGCGCTATGGTGATGCGACCATGGTCGGTATCGACATAGAGAGTGTTTTCCGGATCGGCGGCCTGGGCTGAAGTCATGGCGAAGAACAAGGCTCCTAGGAAGGCGAGAGCACGCAGCATGGGGCGATCTCACTCATTGGGGTTGGAATGCGGGGTTGATATGCACCGCCCGGAACATGTCTGCCCCGGTTGCGATGCGCCGTCTCTCGCAGGTGGCGACCGTGCGGTCAAGAGCAGCCTGCGAGCCAGCTGCACATCGTGCGGAATTATCAATAAAGGAATCTCCAAGCAAATACGAAAATACACTTGCGTAGTTATGACATGATTGAATTTTATCTATTCTGACATTCATCAATATTACCCAAACAAAAATGTAATTGATTTTGAACTTGCATTTCAACCATAGGTTAATCTAACAAGAAACGTCATTCATGTTAACCCGGAGATCATAGTCAATGTCCTTTTCATACAAGCCCGTACTTGTCCTTCCGGTCATGTTCTCACTGAACGCCTGCCTCGGCGGCGATGGCAATGGCAGCGATACCGCGGCGGGCTTTGCCGCCTCGGCAGCGAAACCCGCACCCGTGATGGCTGTCGGCATCACGCCGGCCAATCTGGCGGCGGCCAATGGAAATCTGACCATCGCCATCGACGGCACGGGTGCGCTGACCTCCATTGCCTTGCAGAATGCCGCGGATGCCCCTCAGGTTGCTTTCACCGATCCCCCGGCCGGAAGCATCGGAAACTTCAATGTCTACACGCAGAACACGCCGCTGGCGGGCTTCACCGACCCGGTCGCCCTCATCGCCAGCAGCGAGACGCATCAACTCGATTACGCCATGTATGGCGTCTGGGCCGAGAGCGACGCGCTCGGCGCCCTCCTTTCAACCGGCTCGACCACGCTGACCGGCCTCGGCATGGGTGGCACCTATGCCTACGACGATTCTGCGACGGCATTGCCGCCGGCGGGTTCGGCCACATACGCCGGCGAAGCCATCGCCATCGAGACCGATACCACCGGACCCGTGGATATCAGCACGGTCTACAGGGGCAGTGCCACCCTCGCCGCCAATTTCGGCTCGAATGTCATCTCGACCAATCTCTCGCTGATGAATCCGGATCAGTCGGTAACCCGGTCGTTCTCGGGTACCGGAACAATGGCGAGCGGTGGCGGCCTCAGCCCGTCAACCTTCTCCGGCAATCTCATCGCTACCGACGATCCCAGCTACGCCGGCAGCACCGAGGGCCACATCCTCGGCATGACCCAGACGGAGGTCGTGGGAACATTCTCCCTGCGTCAGGGCATCGGAGACGTTTCGATGGAAGGAGCTTTCGGCGCAACCAGATAACCCCTGCCCTGACTGATCTGGTCCCGGTTCCCCCAAGGCTGAACCCAGGGGAGCCGGCCTTCCTCCAGCTCGGCGATGATCTTGCGGTGATGTCATCATATAGAACAAAGTCAGCTCAGGTTGGGTCATATCCTGCGTGACGGAAGTAGTTGACGCACTCATCGGGTGTGATTTTTTCGATCAGCGTTCCGATTTTCTGCCATAGGGCCTCGACGGTTTGAGCGACGGGTAAGTCGAAGAAATGCGTTTGGCGCTGGCAGCAGCGGTTTCGTAGTGAAGGCGTGGACGGTCTTCTGCATGAGAAAAGCCGTCCACCCGGCACGCCGAAGACATCGGACAACAAGACCGCCGAGGTGATCCGGCTGACGCAAAGTCCACCGCCGCATGAAGCGACGCACTGGACGCTTCGGGCGATGGCGAAAGCGACAGGTCTGGCGGCTTCGACGATCCACAAGATCTGGCAGGCGCACGGTTTGGCGCCGCACCGCTGGCGGATGTTCAAGCTGAACCCTTTGCATGGCACCACCGC
>JAGREZ010000408.1:12339-12906 GCA_020446285.1 Geminicoccaceae bacterium | reverse complement strand
ATGATCCTGGTGAGGATCTGCCAGCGGCTGGCGCCGTCGATCAGCGCGCACTCCTCCAGCTCGAACGGGATCGAGCGGAAATAGCCCATCAGCAGCCAGGTGCAGAACGGCACCAGGAAGGTCGGATAGGTGAGGATCAGCGCCCACTGGCTGTCATAGATGCCGATCTGGAAGACCATGGTCGCCAGCGGGATGAAGAGGATCGAGGGCGGTACCAGATAGGCGAGATAGATCGCGAGACCGACCCAGTTGGAGCCCTTGAAGCGCAGGCGCTGGATGGCATAGGCGGCCAGCACCGAGGCGAAGATGGACACGAAGGTGGAGACGATGGCGACCGTCATGGTGGTCATCAGCCATGACGGATAATCGGTCTCGAACAGGAGCTTGTTGATGTTGGCAAGCGTCGGCGAACTCACCCAGAACGGGTTGAAATCCTTGTAGTTGTAAAGCTCCTCGTTCGATTTCAGCGTGGTGATGGTCATCCAGTAGAACGGGAAGAGCAGCACCACGACAAAGCAGATGAGCGGGGTATAGAGGGTGACGATCCGGCGCGGGAGACTTTCCCAC
>JAGREZ010000408.1:0-12283 GCA_020446285.1 Geminicoccaceae bacterium | reverse complement strand
TCAGTCATCGGCGCCTCCCTGCTGCCACTTGCGGCGGGCAAGGGCGAAATAGCTGAAGATCGTTGCCCCCACGAGGAAGGGAATCATCGCCACCGCGATCGCCGCACCCTCGCCGAGCATGCCGCCCGGAATGCCGCGCTGGAAAGCCAGCGTCGCCATGAGATGGGTCGAATTGACCGGACCGCCACGGGTAATGGCATAGACCAGCTGGAAATCGGTGAAGGTGAAGATCACCGAGAAGGTCAGGACGACCGCGAGGATCGGCATGAGCATCGGGAAGGTGACATGGACGAAGCGCTGCCAGGGCGAGGCGCCATCGAGCATTGCCGCCTCGTAGAGCGATGGCGAGATGGTCTGCAACCCGGCCAGCAGGCAGATCGCGACGAACGGGATGCCGCGCCAGATATTGGCGGCGATCAGCGACCAGCGCGCGTTCCACGGTTCGCCGAGGAAGTTGATGTAGGTGTCGAGGATGCCGAGCTTGTCGACGAGAACATAGGAGATGATCGAGAATTGCGGATCGTAGATCCACCAGAAGGCGATCGCCGAGAGCACGGTCGGCACGATCCAGGGAATGAGGATGATCGCGCGCAGGAGCGACTTGAACGGCAGATGATTGTTCAAGAGCAGCGCCAGCCAGAGGCCCAGCGCGAACTTTCCGATGGTGGCGACGATGGTGTAGAGTAGCGTGTTGCCCACCGACATCCAGAAGATCGGATCGTTCCACAGCCACTGATAGTTCTCAAGACCGATGAAGGCGCCGGTCTGGCCGATGCGTGTATCGGTGAAGGCGAGCCAGATGCCCAGTCCCAGGGGATAGGACAGGAAGACGCCGAGCAGACCCACGGCCGGGATCATGCAAACGATGATGAGGAAGGCCTTGTTGTCGAACAGTCTGGATAACCAGCTGTCCTCGGGCCGTTCGTAGGACAAATCCTTGGCGGTCGTGGCCACCCTCTGTCTCCGCTTGCGAGTGAAGGAAGGAACTCCCTGCCCGCCGGACGGGACCGACGGGCAGGGGCGTCCCCCGAAGGGAGCGCTGTCCGGATCGTGCTAGCGGTAGTAGCGGCTGGCGCGGCGCTGGGCTTCGGCCGCGGCCTCCTCCGCCGTCGCCTGGCCGGAGCAGACGGATGCCACCATCTGGACCATGATGAAGTCGGCGAGGGTGGCGGCACTCTGCGGGCCGAGACGGCCGGAATAGCCGTCCCAGACGGCGTCCTTCATCACATGCTTGTAGGCCTCGTGCTTGGGATCGTTCGTCCAGACGGGGCTGGCATCATAGGCCTGCAGCGGATGGTTGAAGTAGCCGATGCCCTTCTCCAGCCACTCGGCATACTGATCGCTCTCCATCATGAACATCAGATAGGCCTTGGCGGCGTTCGGATAGGGCGTGTGCTGGAAGATCATCGAGTTGAAGACGAGGCAGCGCTCGGTCGGGATTCCCACCGGACCGACCGGCATGCGCGCATGATAGATGTCCTCGGCCATCTCCTTGATCTTGGCATCTTCCGAGGTCTTGGCCGCGTAATAGACGGAGATGCCGTTCTGCGTCAGCGAGATTTCCCCGGCGAGGAACGCCTTGTTGTTGTTGGCGTCGAGCCAGGAGAGGGTGCCCGGAATGAAGGTCTCGAAGAGCTTCTTGCCATATTCGAGGCCGGCGATGGTCTCCGGGCTGTTGATGATGAGATTGTTGTCATCATCGGCCATCTTGCCGCCATGCGCCCAGACCAGCCAGTGCGTCCACGCATTGCCGTCGCCCGGTGCATTGCCGAGTGCGAGGCCCATCGGCGTGCCGTTGGCCTGAAGTGCCGTCGACATCTCGAGGAATCCGTCGACATCCGTCGGAACCTCGCTGAAGCCCGCGGCCTCGATCATCGACTTGCGATAGACGATACGGCCACCCGAGGCGCCCACCGGCATGGCGATCCACTTGCCCGTGTCCGGATCGGTGCCATAGCGCTCGGCGAGCGGCCACCAGCCACCATACTTCGCGCCGAGATAGGCGGTGATATCGGAGAGATCGTGCAGCTTGTCCTTGTAGAGGAACGGATTGTCGGCAAAGCCGATCACGACATCCGGACCCGAGCCGACATTGGCGGCCACGGCGGTCTTCGTCGGAATGTCCTCCCAGCCCTCGAATTCCACCTTGACCGGCACGCCCGTCACTTCGGTGAACTTCCTGGTGTTGGCGAGCCAGATTTCCTCATCCGTGGCGACGAATTTCGTCGGGCGCAGGAGGGTCAGGCTGGCGCCATCCTCGATCGGCAGATCGGGCGGCGTGGCCTCCGCTACCGGTATCTGCGCGCGCAGGCCGACAGGCCCGCCCAGAGCCGTTCCGGCGAGTGCTCCAGCACCGAGAATCATGGAATCGCGACGTGTCAGACGCAAAGGCATCGTGAAAAGCTCCCTGTTTCTCGCTCCCGCAGGACAGGAACGGATTTACGCAGCGAGCCTGCCAAAAGCGGGTTGCGATTGCAACGGAACATGTTGCCGACAGGCGAAAAACGGGTTGCCGGCACAGTCGCCAAACGATGATCCCGACGCTATATCAGCCCTCCAGAGGACGCTATATCAGCTCTCAAGGGGGAGAATGAGATGACCGATCTGCCGATCCGGCCGGGCGACGAGGCCACCTTTTCCAAGACCGTATCCGAGAGCGATGTGTATCTGTTCGCCGGGATCACGGGCGATCTTGCACCCAACCATGTCAACGAGGCGCTGATGGCGCAATCGGCCTACGGCAAGCGCATTGCCCATGGTGCCCTGCTCGTCGGCTTCATGTCCAATTGCTCGACCCGGATTCTCGAAGGCCGGCACACGCAGGCGGAAACCGCCGTCTCCCTCGGCTATGACCGGATCCGTTTCCTTGCCCCCGTCTTCATCGGCGACACCATCACCGTGACCTACCGGACAAGCGAGATCGACACGGAAAGACGCCGCTCCCGTTCGAGCATCGAGATCACCAACCAGGACGGCAAGCTCGTCGCCGTCGCCACGCACATTCTCGCCTGGGTCGCCAATGACGGCGGGGCATGACGGCGGGGCATGACGGGTACCGGCTGACGAAGGCTTCGGGGTTGCGGACCGTCAGCCGGCCGGGGCCTTGCTCCGCCCGTGCCCGAAACCGAGCGTGACCGGGATGACGAGGAAGAAGATGGCCGCGGTGATGAACACCCAGGCCGGATGACCCATGTCGATGGCGATTCCCAGAAGCGGTGGTGCTATCAGGCCGCCGGCGTTGAAGCCCGTGGTGACGAAGCCGAAGACCGTGCCGGTGCTGCCCGCCGGCGCCAGCTTGCGCACGATCATGTCGCGTGACGGGGCGATGATGCCGCTGCTGACGCCGATGAGTGCCAGGAGGACGAAGAGCACGGGAAACGGCAGCTGCATGAAGGCGAGCGGCAGGGTGAGCAGTGCTGCGACGATCGACGAGATGATGACGAAGCGGTCATGGTCGCGGATCCTGTCGGCGACCCAGCCACCCATGAGCACGCCCGCGGCACTCGTCACGAGATAGGCCGTGATCGGCAGGGCCGCCTGCGCCAGATCCAGTTCCTGCAACCGGTTGAGGGCGAGAATGCCGAAATTGGTAAAGCCCGTCTGCGACATGGCGATGGCGACGAAGAAGAGGAACGCGAGGAGGATCGGTCCCGATAACAGGAATTTCCACTTGTCCGCCGAAACGGCACCGCCGGCATCGTCGCCCCGGACCTTCGGCGGCTGGAGATGGTTCCTGCGGGCGAAGAGCACGAAGGCGAAGGCGAACCCGATCACGCCGACGGTGATGACCGCCGTCTGCCAGCCGGCGATGCTGTGCAGGCCGATCATCACCGGCGGTGCCACGGCAAAGCCGAGATAGCCGCCGAATGTGTGGATGGAGAACGCCCGCCCGGCCCTCGAACTGCGTACGCGGCCGGCGAGGATGGCGTAATCGGCGGGATGGTAGACGGCATTGCCGATACCGCCGATGACCATGGCCAGCAGCAGCGCGGAATAGCCCGGCAGGATGCCGATGACGATGAAGGCGAGACCCGAGAATGCCTGACCCATGGCGAGAATGAGCGCCGAGCCGTAGCGGTCGACGGCGAGCCCCATCGGTGCCTGCAGGGCCGCGGTGATGAGGTTGAAGATGGCAACGGCGATGCCGAGCTGGGTTGCGGTGTAGCCGAGTTCGCCTGTGAGCACGGGAAAGAGCGGCGGCAGGGCGAGGATGTAGAGATGCGAGAAGAAATGCGCGACGGTGACGAGGCCGATGACCTCGAGATCGGATCCGCCCGTGCGTGCGGCCCGGACTAGCATGGCTCGGGCGGTGCGATGTCGAGGCTTCGGGCCTTATTCGTCAGCCGGTCCATGATGCCGGGAAACAGCGGAACGCCATGCTCGCGCGCCTCGCGCATCCGCATGAGCGCGCGTTCGCCCGGCAGCCGCACCGCATCGACCCCCGGACGCGGCGGGTTCTCGCGGCAGGCACGGGCGAGCCAGCCGGTCTCGCGGGCAAACGCATCGAGCCCGCCGAATGCCGCCGGATCGGTCACCTGCACGAACACCGAAGCACCCCAGCCCTTCGCCTGCGCCGAGCGGCCGAAGCCGGAAAGCCCCTGCGTCGCCGCCTCGATCATGAGCGCGAGGCCGTAGCCCTTGTGGCCATATTCGAGACCGCCGACGGGCAGGATCGAGCCGGGCGGATCGGCCTCGATCACGGCGGGATCGTCGGTGAGATTGCCTTCGGCATCGAGATAGGCCGGAAAGTGCAGACGTTTGCCCTCGGCTGCGAGACGGCCGCTCATGCCGTTGGTGGTGATCGAGGCGCTGATGTCGACAAGGATCGGATCGCCGTCGGTGGGAATGCCGCAGGCCAGCGGATCGGGTGTGTAGAGCGGCCTGCGCCCGCCGAAGGGGGCGACGGTGGCGACATGCGGATCGGATGAGAGAATGGTCACCATCATGCCCTGTTCGGTCGCCTTGGGCAGATAGGTCTGCAGGCAGGCGATGTGATGGCTGCGGCGGATGGCGATGCTCGCCTGCCCGTAGATGCGCGCGCGTGCGATGGCGGTATCGACGGCCTTGTCGGTCACCCACACGCCCGGAAGGTTGCGCCCGTCCCAGGTGATGGCGGCGGGCCGGTCGGCGACCACCTCGACATCGCCGGTGAGCGTCATGCCGCCGGAGGCCGCGTGATCGACATAGGCGACGAGCAGGTTCAGGCCGTGGGTGTCGTGTCCCATCATGTCGGCATCGACGAGATGCCGCGCGGTCACTTCGGCCTTCTCTTTCTCGAAGCCCGAGGCGAGCATGAGCGATGTGGCGAAATCGCGAAGGGCGGAAGCGGAAAAACGCGGCGTGCGGTCGGTCATGATGTCTGTTCAGCTTTCTCGTTTGACGGCGCTCTCGTGCCAGCTGCGCAATGCCAGATGGCTGATGGCGGAAAAGAACAGGAAGATGGCGATGCCGGTGAATGCCAGCAGCATGAGGGCGGCGAACATCTTGGGGATCTGCAGGCGATAGCCGGCCTCGAGGATGCGAAAGGCGAGGCCGGTGCCGGTGCCCGATGTCCCGGCCACATATTCGGCGACGACGGCACCGATCAGCGACAGCCCGCCGGCGATGCGCAGGCCGCCGAGGAAATAGGGCATGGCCGAGGGAATGCGCAGGTGGCGCAGCGCCTGCCAGCGCGTGGCGCCATAAAGCTCGAACAGCGAGCGCAGATTGTGATCGGCCGAGTTCAGCCCGAGCGTGGTGTTGGAGAGGATCGGGAAGAAGGCGACGATCCAGGCGACGATCACCACCACGAGCAGCGTGTTGTCGATATAGATGAGCAGCAGCGGTGCGATGGCGACCACGGGAGTCACCTGCAGGATGACGGCATAGGGAAAGAGCGAGAGCTCCACCAGTCGCCACATGGAGAACAGGATCGCGAGCCCGCCACCGCCGACGATCGCGGCGATGAGGGCGATCGTGGTGATCTGCAGGGTGATCATGAGCGACGGCCAGAGATTGGACCATTCGGCGATCATGGTGGTGGCAACGAGGCTCGGAGCCGGCAGGATATAGGGCGGGATGCCGCGAACGAGCACGAGCGTCTCCCAGCCGGCCAGCAACAGCAGGCCGATGCCGAGCGGCGCAACGATCCTCAGCGCCTTCTCGTTCACCCTGCACTGCTCCCGGTCATGCCGCCATAGCTGCGCGGCAGCTCGAAACCGGCACCGGCGAAGCCCGGAGCGTATGCCCCCGGACTGTCTGCCCCCGGTCCGTATGCCAAAGCCTCGGCGAGCGGCCGTGCCGCCGCTGCTGTCAGGCTCTGCAGATCCTCCATGTAGGCGCGTCCGTCACCGGCGAGATCGGCCGCCATGGCATCGAGGTCGGGAAAGTGCCCGAATGCGTCGAGCCAGATCGCCCGGCCGGCGAGAAAGCCCGAGGCACCGGCCTTGAAGGCGTGATGCAGCACCCGCTTGAAATCGGCCTTGCCGGCGCCGGCGGAAAGCATCACCCAGGGCCGGCCCGCAGCCTCGCCGAGCGCATCGAACAGCGCCTGCACCTCTGCGGACGCGGAACTTCCCGGCTCGGGGACTTCCTTTGCCGGGATGGGGCTCTCCAGCTTGAAGATGTCGACCCCGTATTGCGGATCGGCGAAGGTGCGCACACTGTCGATCACCAGTTCCGGGCGCTTGGCGGGATCCTCCTCGTAATCGTTGCCCCTGTCCGCGAAGGGATAGACCAGAAGCTCGAAGACGAAGGCAATGTCGAGGCGCCGGCATTCGTCGCCGATCGCCCGGACGTAATCCTTCTGGTGCTCGATGACATCGCTTGCGGCATCGGGGCGATACCATGCGAGAACCTTCACCGCATCGCCGCCGATGCGCCGGATCTTCTCCACGCTCCAGTCGTCGATATTGCGCGAGCGCCGTCCGCCCGTCCCGTCCGCGAAGCGATGATCCTCGAGCGTGAGGATCAGGCCCTTCGATGGCGGGATCACGTCGATGCAGGCCGAATAGGCCCAGATCGGATCCATGAGCACTGCCGTTGAAACCGGAGCGAGCTGTTCCGCGATCACCCGCTTCACCGCCGCGACATCCTGATCGGGCGCTTCGGGGGTCCGCCTGAGTTCGCGGATCGGGTTCATGATCGGCGGGCGCTGGTCGAGTGCGGTCATGCGGAAGAAGCCGGCATCGTCCGCCAGCCGGCGCATTCCCCAGAGCTTGCCGGGTGTCGTCCTGGTCATCGGTTCATCCCCGTCGGCGCCGCGCGGATCATGCTCATCCATGCTCCGCCAGAAAGCGTTCGAGTTCGGCGCGGGTCGGAATGCCGGCACCACCGCCGAAATGCATGCACTTGATCGCCGCGGCGCCGGAAGCAAAACGCAGCGCCTCGTGCATCTCCATCCCTTCCGCAAGCGCGAGCGCAAGGGCTCCGTGAAAGACATCGCCCGCAGCCAGCGTATCGACCACCGTCACCCTGAAGGCCGGCAGGTGCCGGACGCGGTCGCCTTCCAGCCAGTAGACGCCGTCACCGCCGCATGTGACCGCGAGCCAGCCGGAAAAACGCTCGCGCACGGCGGCGAGGCCGGCCGCCGGATCGTCGATGCCGGTGAGCAGGCGAAGGCCCTGGGCGCCGAACGCGACATGGCTGGCCTCGGCAATGAGTTCCCATGACCGCAGATTATCGTCCGGCGGCATGTCATAATCCAGCAGCCCCGGCAGGCCGCGTTCGCGCGCATGGCGAAGCGAGGCGAAGGCGCCGTCGAGCCAGCGCGTGTCGGTAATGACGCCGTCCACCTCGATTCCGTCGAGATCGGGCGGGCCGCGATGCAGATGCGCGTCGGTATGGTTGATGAGCATCCGCGCGCCATCGGCGTCGACGATGGCGGCGGTGAGCGAGCTGCGCGCGCCGTTGACCCATTCCACCGCACGCGTGTCGATGCCGGCGGCGTCGAGCTGCCGCATGATCTCGTCGCCGGTGGAATCATGACCCAGACGGGTGGACAGCACCGGCGTTCCGCCCAGCCGCTTGACCGTCAGTGCTGCATTGGCGGCGATCCCGCCGATCACGTCCTGCCGGCCCGTGGCCAGCGTCTTGCAATCACCCGACGGCAACCGGTCGACCGGCAACATGATGTCGATGACGGTGATACCGCTTGTCAGAATACGCGTCATGAGCCCCGTTCACTCCCCTGACAACCCGTCCTCGGGGGGGAGCGAGGTGGCTTGTCGTATGTCAGGAAAGGGCGATAACACGTTCCGTGCAAGCCGGTCCACGCAGCAAATGGGGGAGAACGCATCCATGGCCACGATCGTCATCAGCGAATTCATGGACGAGGCCGCCGTCGCCCGACTGAAGGAGGCGCATGCAACGGTCTACGATCCGGCCCTGGTCGACCGGCCGGACGATCTCGCCGGACTCCTCGCCGATTGCCGCGCGCTGGTCGTGCGCAACAGGACGCAGGTGCGCGGTGCCCTGCTGGAGGCGGCAGCGAAGCTCGAGGTGGTGGGCCGGCTCGGCGTCGGTCTCGACAATATCGATCTGGACGCCTGCGGCGAGCGCGGGATCGAGGTCTGCCCGGCGAGCGGTGCCAACGACCTTTCCGTCGTCGAATATGTGATCGCCACGGCGATGATGCTCCTGCGCGGTGCCTATCATTCGAAGGAGGCGATGCTCGCCGGCGAGTGGCCGCGCGGCCGGCTCATGGGCGGAGAGCTTTCGGGGCGCTGCATGGGCCTCGTCGGCCTCGGCTCGATCGCAAGGGGGGTGGCGGCGAAGGCGCGTGCGCTCGGCATGGAGGTGATCGCCCACGATCCGTTCGTGAGTGTCCACGATCCGGCCTGGGACGGTCTCGGGCATCGCGGGCTCGACGCGCTGTTCGCCGAGGCGGATGTCGTGTCGCTGCATGTGCCGCTCACCGAGGGCACGCGCCACCTCGTCAACGGCGACAGGCTCGCCGCCATGCGCGAGGGTTCGATCCTCATCAATGCCGCGCGTGGCGGCGTGGTGGACGAGCACGCGCTCGCCGCGGCGCTGCGCTCGGGCCCGCTTGCCGGTGCTGCCCTCGACGTCTTCGAGAACGAGCCGCTCGGCAGGGATGCGGCCGCCATCCTTGCCGGCATCGACAATCTGATCCTCACCCCGCATATCGCCGGCGTGACCGGCGAGAGCAATGTGCGCGTGTCATCGGTCACCGCCGACAATGTGCTGGCGGTACTCAGCCGAGCGCGTTGAACGGTGCGGCGTAGATGATCCGACCCTCGCGCGGGCAGTCGGGATCGAGCCTGAGCGCGAGGAGCGTGTGCGCGGCGTAGACGCAGTCATAACCGCTGGCGTCGGCTTGCGAGAAACCGAAGCGGCCGTGATATTCCGGTTCGCCGAGGGCCAGAAGGAGCTGGACACCGAGCCCGCGCGCCTCGTCGATGGCCTGATGAACGAGCCTGTCGCCGATCCGTTTGCCCTGATGTGCTGGATGCACCGACACCGGTGCGAGTGCCAGTGCGTGCATCGGGGCATTCAGCCGGCTGAGCATGACATGCCCGCAGACCCTGCCGTCGATGGTCGCCACCAGTTCGATGACCGCGTCCCCGGCCTGCCGGAGTTCGCCGACGAGATCGGACTCGGTCGGGGTGGGAAAGGCGAGGGCGAGCAGTTCCTCCACCGCGTTCCGATCCTCCTCGCGGTAGGACCGGATGCCGAAGGTCACCAGCGAAAATCCGCAAGCGCGAAATCCGGGCGGCCGCCATGTTCGGCCGTGAGCTGGTCGATGACCGACACCTCGTCCACACCCTTGCCGAACGCGCCCCGATGGATGCCATTGCGGATGAAACAGGAGGCAAAACCCATGTCATTGGCTCCCTTGATGTCGTGTTCGATCGAATCGCCGATACAGACGATTCCATCATGCGCGATGCCACCCAGATGCGCAAGGCAGGCCGTGTAGATCGGCCGGTGCGGCTTGCCGACATAGGCAACCTCGCCGCCCATCGCCTCGTAGCGCGCGGCGATGGAGCCGGGAGCCGCGGTCATTCCGCCGGCATTCACGGCGACGCGGTCGGGATTGGAGCAGAGAAACGGCAGCCGGCGCTCCAGCGCCCGTTCGAGCAGGGGATCGAAGCGGGGAATGTCCTCGATCGAGGATTGCAGAAAGGTGAAATAGAGGAAATCGGCCTTGCCGACATCATCGACGACCTCGATGTCGAGTCCCTCGACCGGACCCGTATCGTTGCCGCTGGTAACGAGGTAGCAGCGCCGCCCGAGGCTGTCGAACGGTGCGAACGCGCGGTCAGAGAGGGCTTTCCAGGCGGCTTCGCCCGAGGTGACGATGCCCTCGAGAATGCCCGTGTCGAAGCCGAGTTCCGTCATCCGCTCGCGGTTGAGCGACGCCCTGCGGCCGGAATTGGTCAACAGGACCAGCTTCTTGCCGCGCTCATGCAGCGCCTGCAGGGCGTCGATGCTGCCGGGATAGGGCGCCGCACCGTCATGCAGGACGCCCCACTGGTCGATGATGAAGGCATCGAAACGATCGGCGAATTCACGGATACCGTCGACGGAAAGCGGTCTGGACACGGCTGGAACCTGCTTGAAGCGTGGTCGGGACGATGTCGTCCTAGCCCATTTCCGGGCGGTCAGGAACCGCTGTGCTGTCGGCATTTCGCCAACACGCTGTTACGCTGCCATGCAGGCAACGATGGCGACAAGGGGGTACGCGCATGGCAACGATCGATCCGGGACTGGCGGGCAGGAAGATTCTCGTTACGGGAGCGAGCCGCGGGATCGGCGCGGCGGCGGCCCGCGCCTTCGCCAATGCCGGCGCGCACCTGGCCCTTCACTACAACAGCGAACCGGGCGAGGCGAACGCGATCGTCCATTCCTGCCTGCTTCAGGGCGATTTCACCCGCATGGCGGATGTCGCCCGCGTCGTCGAGGAGGCCATCGACCATCTCGGCGGGCTCGACATACTGGTCAACAATGCCGGTCACATGGTGGCGCGGATCCCGCTCGACGGAATGCGCGACGCCGATATCGACGCCGTGTTCGATCTCAATGCGCGCTCGGTGGTGGTGGCCTGCCGGCAGGCCCTGCCGGCGCTTGCGGCCAGTCGCGGTGCGATCATCAACGTCACCTCGATCTCCGCGCGCGCCGGCGGCAGTGCCGGATCCTCGCTCTATGCCGCCTCCAAGGGCTTCGTCTCGACCTTCACCCGGTCGCTGGCAACGGAGCTCGCACCGCAGGGCATCCGCGTCAACGCGGTCTCGCCCGGCACGATCGACACCTATTTCCACGAGGTCTATTCGAGCGCGGAGAAGCTCGAAGCCACCCGCAAGCGGATTCCGCTCCGGCGTCTGGGGACCGGCGATGATTGCGCCGGTGCCTTCCTCTACCTCGCGAGCCCGACGCTTGGCGGATACCTCACCGGCCAGATCATCGAGGTCAATGGCGGCTCGCTGATGCCGTGAACGGGAAAAATTCTAACATATTGTAATCAAACGATAAAAAGTACAAGGCGTAGCTGTCGGTACGGGGTGAAGAAAAAAAATCGCCTCAAACGAATGCACTCGAGTACCGCTTTTCCATGGTCGCGCGATCTGTAAAAACTTTATTCACTTTCAAATCGCAATATGCGCTCACGACACAAGCGCAGGCGGATGAACCGCCAAATAGGGAAGAACACCATGTTCAATCTGGCCAGAATTATTCTTTTGTTGACTATAATTGCACCGTTCAATTCGGCCATGGCTGTTGTTCCCGTCGCTCTCTTCGGTACTGCGGAGTTGCGTGCGGAGTCTCATCAGGCATTGCCAAAATGGAGAGATGTTCTCGAAAAGATTGAAAATGAACGCGATGTCTACAACAAGTGCAGCAGCAATGCGAAGGAGTGCCCGACCAGGGGCGTGATGGCGTGGCAGGCCCTTCTCGAGGGTCTCGAGGGTGCGGCACCGCGCGAGCAGGTGAGCAAGATCAATCGTTTCGTCAATCAGTGGCGCTATCGGCCGGACAGCGAGAACTATGGCCGCAGCGACTATTGGGCGAGCCCGATCGAGTTCATCAGGCGCTCCGGCGATTGCGAGGACTACGCGATCATGAAATATGTCTCGCTGCGCAGCGTCGGTTTTCCGGTGGAGCGGCTGCGGATGGTGGTCGTCCAGGACACGCTGCGTGATCTCGCCCATGCCGTGCTGGCGGTCTATCTCGATGACGATGTGGTCATTCTCGACAATCTGACCAATGCGGTCCTGTCGCATGACCGGGTCTTCCAGTATGTGCCCTACTATTCCGTCAATGAAACCACCCGCTGGGCGCATGT
>JAGREZ010000407.1 GCA_020446285.1 Geminicoccaceae bacterium | reverse complement strand
GCGTCGATGGCATCGAAGGTCTTCTTCGAATAGCCGACCAGATCCATCTTGTTGATCGCCAGCACCAGATGGCGGATGCCCACCAGCGAGGTGATGAAGGCATGGCGGCGGGTCTGGGTGAGGACACCCTTGCGCGCGTCGATCATCAGGATGGCGACATCGGCCGTCGAGGCGCCGGTCGCCATGTTGCGGGTATATTGTTCGTGGCCGGGGGTGTCGGCGACGATGAATTTCCGTCTGTCCGTCGAGAAGAAGCGGTAGGCGACGTCGATGGTGATACCCTGTTCACGCTCGGCGGCGAGGCCGTCGACGAGAAGGGCGAAATCGATCTCGTCGCCCTGGGTGCCCATCTTCTTCGAGTCGTTCTCGAGGGCTGCGAGCTGGTCCTCGAAGATCAGCTTGCTCTCGTAGAGCAGGCGGCCGATCAGTGTCGACTTGCCGTCATCCACCGAGCCGCAGGTGATAAAGCGCAGGAGCGACTTGTTCTGGTGGGATTCGAGATAGGCGAGGATGTCGTCCTCGATGAGGGCCGATTGATGCGACATCAGAAATAGCCCTCCTGCTTCTTCTTTTCCATCGAGGCGGCGGAATCATGGTCGATCACCCGGCCCTGACGCTCGGATGTTTTTGTGAGCAGCATTTCCTGGATGATTTCCGGCAATGTGGCGGCGGTGGATTCGACCGCACCGGTGAGCGGCCAGCAACCGAGGGTGCGGAAACGCACGGTGCGCGTCATCGGCGTTTCGCCCGGATGCAGCGGCAGGCGGTCGAGATCGTCGGCCATCAGCAGCACGCCGTCACGCTCGACCACCGGGCGCGGGGCGGCATAATAGAGCGGCACGATGGGGATGTTCTTCAGGTAGATATATTGCCAGATGTCCAGCTCGGTCCAGTTGGACAAGGGGAACACGCGGATCGATTCCCCCTTCTGCTTGCGCGCATTGTAGAGCTTCCACAGTTCCGGACGCTGGTTCTTCGGATCCCAGCGATGCTGCGCTGTACGAAACGAGAAGATGCGCTCCTTGGCACGGCTCTTTTCCTCATCACGCCGCGCGCCACCGAAAGCGGCATCGAAGCCGTACTTGTCGAGCGCCTGCTTGAGCGCCTGGGTCTTCATGATGTCGGTATGCACGCCCGAACCGTGGCTGAACGGCCCGACACCGTTTTTGACCCCCTCTTCATTGACATAGGTGAGCAGCTCGATGGCGGGATTGTTCGCCACCTCGTCGCGCATCACATACATGTCCCTGAACTTCCACGTCGTGTCGACATGCAGAAGCGGAAAAGGCAGGCGCGAGGGATGGAACGCCTTCATGGCCAGATGCAGGAGGACGGCACTGTCCTTGCCTATGGAATAGAGCATCACCGGCTTTTCGCATTCGGCGACGACCTCGCGGAAGATGTGAATGCTCTCGGCCTCGAGCTCGTCGAGATGATTCATGGTGTGCTGCACCCCAAAGGAAGGTTTCGGCCATGCGCCTGCCGGCCGCGATCCCGCCATCGATCGCGGCTCCCGTCCCGCCCCGGCGGATCCTGTCGGACCATGCCCGGACTGCCCGCGCGGAAGGTATCGGGACAATGCGCAAGGTTAAGTCGCAGATCCTAAGATTCATTTAAACCTGCAACCGCCCGCAACCGCCGACGGTCACAACCGGAGGTGCGTATAGCAGCTCCAACCGACACGCGCGAGATGCGAGGAAGCGACACAGACATGCAAAAACCGGGCGGATGACATGCAGAGATCTTTCGCGTGCAATGCATTGCGGAAATATCCCCCTTCGAGCCGACAACGTCCTGTATCGAGGCGGGCAATCACGGAAACGGCCGTCATTCAGTCCGGTTCCGGCGCGGTTCCTGCTTTCCACATCCGCTCATAGGCAGCTTCGAGAGTCCGGCAGAAGCGCGGGCCATCAAAGAGCGGGCTGGCGTGCTTGCACGCATGAAGGCGTGCCGAAAGGGCGGCGAGCCTCGGGGGATCGCGGCCGAGTTCCACGGCCAGGGTCTCGTATGTCGCGAGATCCGGAACGATCAGCTCGTCCAGTCCGACCGCCGTCAGGCAACTCGCCGTCATCCGTGATACCGCCTGCCGGCCGGGTGCCGTGATGACAGGCACCTCCGCCCAGAGGATGTCGGCGGTGGTGACACCGCCACTGTAAGGCAGCGTATCGAATGCCAGATCGGCCAGCGCCAGCCGGCTCTTGTGTTCGAGCCAGGGCAGGACCGGCGCAAAAACCAGCCGTTCCGGTGCCAGGCCCGAAGCTGCCGCCGCCCGCTGCAGATTGTCCCGGGCCTCGGGAAGTGCAAACATCCAGAGGATCGACCCCGGTACCTGTTCGAGAACCCGCATCCACAGGGCGAACAGCTTCGGCGAGATCTTGCGCACGACATTGAACGAGGCGAACACCATCGCATCTTCCGGCAGACCCGCCGCCGCCCGGTCCCGTGCCAGTTCTGCGGGTTCGGGTGGTGCCGCCATGAACACATCGGGAAGACGGATGATCGTCTCGGTGTAGAAAGGATCCAGATCCTCCGGTGTGGTAACCGCGTCGGAAATGAAATAATCGATGAATTCCGAACCCGAACTGCCCATGTAACCCAGATAGGAGACCTGCACCGGTGCCGGCCGGCTGGCGAGGATTCCCATGCGACTGTCTTCGGTGTGGCCGGTCAGATCGACGAGAATATCGATGCCATCGGCATGAATGCGCGCCGCCGCCTCGCTGTCGTTCAGCTCCTCGAGATCGACGAAGCCGTCCAGGGACGCCAGCACGGCGGCCCGGTAGGAGCTGTCATCCTTTCTGCCGTAGCCATAGCCGAAGATCTCGAAACGGGTGCGGTCATGGGCCGGCAGGAAGGCTCGCAGGCAGTGCAGCACCGCATGCTGGCGGAACTGGCCGGACAGATAGCCGATCCGCAATCGCCGTTCCGGGTCGGTATCCTTTCGTGGTGAAAGGTCGAGGCGATCCTTGATCCTGGTGACCGCCACGATTTTCGCCAGCGCCAGATTGACAGCCGGATCATCCTCGCGAACGGCATGCTGGAACGGCGCTTCAAGCGCCCGCTCCTCGTTCTCCAGCCTGTTCGCGATCAGCTGCCGCGTGCGGGCATCGAGCTCCTCCAGCCCCTCCCAGTCCGCCAGTTCACGATTGGCATAGGCGAGACTGCAAACCGCCTCGCGATGATCGGGATCGAGCCGCAGGACCTGTCGCCATGCCTGACACTGACCGACGAAATCCCTCGTGCGTATCCGCGTCAGCGCCAGATTGTACCAGGCCTCCAGATAGTCGGGGGCACGCCCGACGACCTGGCCCAGGATGGCCTCGGCCCTCTCGAAGCGCGCGATCTTGGTCAGCATGGCGGCAAGATTGCTGTAGCTCACCAGCCGGCCCGGATCGATCCCGACGGCTTTCTGATAGGCCTTGGCGGCATCTTCCGGGCGATCGTCGGCAGCGAGCATGTTGCCGAGACTGTTCCAGGCGGCGGCATGTCCGGGTTGCAGTTTCAGGGCATGACGCAGGCGTGCCTCCGCCTCGTCGAGCCTGCCGGCACCGGTCAGGGCGACGCCGGCCTGATACTGCCACTCCGCCCGGTCGGGCTCCCGTTCCGCCGCCTTGAGCAGATGCGGCGCGGCACGCACGGCATCGCCTGCCTGCAAGGCGACGACTCCCGCCAGATAGCGGGCGCGCAGATCACGCGGGTCGCGGCCGAGCGCCTTTTCGAAGGCATCCAGCGCCTCGGCCGCCTTGCCGGCCTTCAGCAGTCTTTCGCCCTGTTTTACCAATGTCCGGGCCGAGGATGCCCTTGCCTTCCTGATCAATTCGGACCTGTCAATCGCTGCTTGCCCATCCGCCGGTCTCCTAGTGCACCGGCGAATTCACTCCGTTCATTCGCCAATACACTAGCTCCTTGTTTTTGCATCAATTTGTCCAGACAGATCCGTACGATCTGTCTGGATCGATGCACTAGCACATGTCAGCCGGTCGCCGCGAACGGCAAGAGGGTTGTGTCACACCGAAGGACAACGAAAAAGGGGCCGCCCGAAGACGACCCCTTTCCGGTTATCGCGACCCGGCCTCAAAAAAGAGGCACGGCCGGTCGATCAGATCAGGACGATGTCGACACCGAAACCGTTGGTGTTGTCGACATTGATCATGTGATCGGAGGTGTTCGGGTCATTGACGAAGAACTCGACCTTCTGCGAGCCGTACTGGAGCACATTGGCACCGGCCTTGGCAGCAACCGAGCCACCATCTCCGACGGACTTGCCATTGATCATGAGCTTGGTGCTGGAGCTGGGCACATCGATGAAGATCTGGTCCTGACCGAGCACGAAGTCGAGGATCTGGTCGGTCTCGCTGGCGCCACCGCTGGCAATGTCGGTGAAGACGAAGTCGTCACGACCGCCCTGACCGCGGAAGATGTCATTGTCGGTGTCGCTGTCCAGGATGCGGTCATTGCCGCTGCCGCCGAAAACCTTGTCCTCGCCGGCGCCGCCGTCGAGAACGTCACGACCGCTACCGCCACGCAGGACATCGTTGCCCGTACCACCGTCCAGCGAATCATTGCCGTTATCGCCCCAGAGCCGGTCATTGCCGCTGCCGCCGAGGATGGTGTCGTTGTGATTGCCGCCATGCAGGCGGTCATTGCCGGCACCACCATCGATGGTGTCGTTGCCGGCACCGCCATAGACCTCGTCGCGGCCGTTGCCGGAAGAGATCTGGTCGTCACCGCCACGGGCGTTGATGTAGTCGTTCTGATCGACATAGACGTAGAAGACCGGACCGCCGACATTGGCTGCAAAGTCGTTGACCGAGATTTCACCGGCCTTGATCAGGTCATGGGAAGTCGAACCGAGAATTGAAGTCATTAGCGCATTCCTCACTTACGTTTCACGAAAACCTGAATCCGCCTGCCGGTCATTCAGGTGCCTCGCACCGCCAACGCAAGCCGACAAAAATGAGTTAACGATGCCTCCCAACCGCTACTATCAGGAGGCCGTTTCGGCAAGTGCAAATTGCCGGAAAATGAATGGATTTCGAAAAAAATTCCCCATTGTATTGTTTTCAACCGGAGCAGCAGCAACCTGTTATTATTTTCAACTTAACGGTATAAAGAAACAATCGAATACAACCCGTTGGTTATCGCAATGCACGTCTGTCGGGGCATTCCGTATCTGGCCGCATCTGGTCCGTCGTCTGGTGACGACATGTGACGCCGGAATGTTGATTTCTATCTGCAGGCGAATATCGATCCGTTTCATTCAGCCAAAAAAAGTGAAGCCGAATGCAAGCATTCGGCTTCACCGTCGGCTGACTATCGCGATGTTCGAAACGTAGTGTCGACCGCTCCCTGACACACGTCCGACCCGATCGAAACCAGACCGCACGCCGACAAGAAGGCCAAGCGCCAACATGAACAGATCAGCACATCCGGATGCGGTTCACAAGATCAATCGTCATGCCG
>JAGREZ010000406.1 GCA_020446285.1 Geminicoccaceae bacterium | reverse complement strand
CGCCTGATTGAGGCTACGGGATTGTCGGTGGAAGAAGCGGTTCTCACTGGCGAATCCGTGCCGGTAGAGAAGAGCCTCGAACCGGTCGCAACCGAAGCCCCATTGGGAGACCGCTCGTGCATGGCCTTCAGCGGCACTCTCGTGGTCCGGGGCGCAGGACGGGGCATTGCTGTCGCCACAGGTGCAGATACCGAGATCGGGCAAATCAGTGGCATGCTGGGCAGCGTCCAGACGCTGACAACACCGCTGATCCGGCAAATGGATGTCTTTGCCCGCTGGCTCACCATCCTGATCCTGCTGATTGCGGCGATCCTGCTGGTCTATGGTTACTTCGTCGACCATCTCCCTTTCAGTGAGCTTTTCATGGCTGTCGTCAGCCTTTCCGTCGCGGCGATCCCGGAGGGGTTGCCCGCCGTCCTGACGATCACCCTGGCTGTTGGCGTCAAGGCAATGGCGCGTCGCAATGCCATCGTGCGCAGGCTTCCTGCCATTGAAACGCTGGGCGCGGTTTCGGTGATTTGCAGCGACAAGACCGGAACGCTGACGCGCAACGAGATGATGGTCGCTTCGCTGGCAACAACCGACCACCTGCTGTCGGTTAGCGGCGATGGCTATGCTCCGGACGGAGCGATCCGGCTGGCCGATGCGGATGTCGACCCCGAAGAACATGCCATTCTCGTTGAGTTCGCGCAGGGCTCGGCGCTGTGTAACGATGCAGCCTTGCATGCGCATGAGGATGGCTGGCGGGTCGAGGGCGATCCAATGGAAGGCGCGCTCAAGGCGCTTGCCGGAAAGATCATGCGTAATGGTCATGAGATTTTTCACGAATGGTCGCGGACCGACGCGATCCCCTTCGATGCCAGTCACCGCTACATGGCGGTTTTACATCACGATCACGAAGGCAATGCTCTGATCCATGCCAAGGGTGCGCCCGAACGTATCCTTGAAATGTGCGTGAGCCAGCGGCGCCACAATGGCGGGACTGAACCGCTGGACAATCATTATTGGCTGGAACAGATCGACAGGATTGCGGCTCAGGGCCAGCGCGTTCTCGCGCTCGCGGTACGTACTGTGCCGCAGGATCATCTTGCCTTGAACAATGCCGATCTTGAAGGGCAAATGATGCTGATCGGCCTGGTCGGGCTGATTGATCCGCCTCGCGCCGAGGCCGTGTCTGCCGTCGCCGAATGTATTCATGCCGGAATTCGCGTGAAGATGATCACGGGCGATCATGCGGGAACAGCTTCAGCCATTGCCAGTCAGATTGGCCTGCTAAACCCTGAAAAGGTCGTCACGGGTGCCGAGATCGAGCAAATGGACGATGCCGATCTTGCGGCGCTCGTGGTTGAGGCCGATGTCTTTGCTCGAACGAGCCCGGAGCACAAGCTGCGGCTCGTCAAAGCGCTCCAGTCACATGGTCTGACCGTTGCCATGACAGGGGATGGCGTCAACGACGCCCCCGCCCTCAAACGCGCCGATGCGGGTGTCGCGATGGGCCTCAAAGGCAGCGAGGCAGCCAAGGAAGCCGCCGAGTTCGTGCTTGCCGACGACAATTTCGCATCGATTGTCGCAGCGGTGCGTGAAGGCCGGACGGTCTACGACAACATCAAGAAGGTTATCAGCTGGACATTACCGACAAGCGCGGGTGAAGCAATTGTCATTGTCGTCGCTCTCTTTCTCGGGCTGGCTTTACCCGTTACCCCTGTTCAGATTCTCTGGGTCAATCTGATCACGGCAACGACGCTCGGGATTGCCCTTGCTTTCGAGCCGACCGAGAAGGGAACGATGCTGCGTCCGCCTCGAAGGCGGGACGCGCCAATCCTCGATGGCGCGCTGATCTGGCACCTCATTCTTGTTTCGGGGCTGTTCGTCGCTGCCGTTTTCGGGATTTCCACCTATGCGATCGACAGGGGCTACCCGATAGAACTCGCGCGCACGATGGCGCTAAACACGCTGGTCGTGCTGGAGATATTCCACCTCTTCTTCATTCGGAACATCTACGGGACATCGCTCAACTGGAAGGCTGTCAGAGGAACGCGGATAGTCTGGACCTGCGTCATCGTGATCACGCTTGCCCAGTTCGCCATCACCTATTTGCCGGTGATGCAAACCATCTTCGAGACCCGCCCTGTCCCGCTGCTGGATGGATTGCTGATCGTCGCATGCGGCGCGGTATTCTTCGCCGTCATCGAAATAGAAAAGCAGCTCCGGCTGGCGCTGCAACGAGCATGAAACGCCTGAGCGCTTCGGTTTTTCAACGTTAGCATTGAGAAATCTAAAGCCGGGATATATCAGGGTATCTCTTCATTTTTCGCTCGAAGTGCGGCGATTATGTGAAGATTCTTTGTTGGAACGGTTCGGGACTATGCCTGTTTGCCAAGCGGCTGGAGAAGGGACGTTTTGTCTGGCCGCCGGTCGTCGATGGTGCGTTGCAGAGGTATTGTCAGGTTGTTTGGATTTGCGTGCAAATGTCCCCACTGTGGCTTTCAAGCGACTATCTGTGGTCAGCAAACTCATTCCAGAGTGAGAAAGCGTCGGATCGGGCATGGCGGTAAGAGTGGGCGAAGAGACCGGTCGAATATTTATTGCAAGGATTATGTTCCGGATTTGCGTTCCCGATAGGCAATATAGATGACAGACAGCAATATGATGGTTCCGCCGATGATTGCGAAGATGTCGGGGATCTCGTCGAACAGGACATAGCCGAGCAGGCAGGCCCAGAGGAGTTTGGTGAAATCGAGTGGCAGCACGAGGCTGGCATCTGCCTCGTGCATGGCCTGGGCTATGGCCATCTGCGCCAGCGAACCCAGGGTGCCGATGGCGAGAAGCACGAGCATCGCGTGATAGCTCGGCCAGCTCCAGTTGAAGATGGCAAAGGAAAAGGTGATCGGCGTCAGGAACAGCGTTGCGTAAAGTGTGATCGTGAGGCTGCTTTCGGTGCGTGCGAGAAGCTTGATGGCAATGAGCGCGCTTCCCCACATGAGTGCTGCGAACAGCAGCAGGCCGGCGCCGAGGGTGAATGTCTCGATGCCGGGCCGAACCACCAGCAGGGTGCCGCCGAAGCCGGCGATCAGCCCGGCCCAGCGCCTCGGACCCACCTGTTCCTTGAGAACGGGAATGGCGAGAAGGGTGGCGAACAGCGGAGCGGTGAAGCTCAAAGCCGCGACCGTGGCCAGGGGTGTCATCGAGAGCGCATGGAAGAAGCACAGCATCGCCGAGGCGTTGAGAACGCCACGCAGGGCATGGAGTGGAAAACGCCGGGTTGCCAGTGTGCCGCGCAGCCCACCATGGCGAAGGGCCGTCGGAACGAGCGTGAAGAAGCCGAACAGGTTGCGGAAGAAGGCGATCTCGAAACTGTGCAGCTCGGTCGAGATGTGACGGATGAGCGCATTCATCATCGATGCGCCGAAGGCGGCGCCGGCCATCAGCGTCATGCCGCGATGCGCCGGTTGCAACCTGTTCCAGAACCGGCTCCAGATGCCGGCTTGCGTGATCAGAGGACAGCCTCGATCAGCGTCGGGCCGGGCTCGGCGAGACTGCGGGCAAGGGCGGCGCGCAATTCTCCGACGGTGGCCACGCTTGTGCCCGATACGCCGAAGCCGCGGGCGAGCGAGACCCAGTCGATGGGCGGGTTGCCGAGATCGCCGAGTGAACGGGCGTGCGGTCCCGGATTGCCGACACCGGCGCGTTGGATCTCGATGTCGAGAATGCGGTAGCGACGGTTGGAGCAGATGATGGTGGTGATATCGAGATTTTCGCGGGCGTGGCTGTAGAGGGCCTGCACGATATAGGCGGCACTGCCATCGGCTTCGAGCGCGACGACCGGACGGCCGCCGCCGGCAACGGCCGCACCGAGCGAGAGGGCCGAGCCTTCGCCGATGGCACCTCCGGTCAGTGCAATCTGGGTGTGTGGAGCGGCGGCGATGGAGCTTGCGTAGAAGGGAGCGGCGCTGGAGACAGCGGTGACCACGGCGATGGCCTCTTCGGGCAAACCGAGAGCCAGAGCGTCACCGAGTTTTTGCGCATCGAGTGCGTCTCCGTCCGCAGCCGGCGCGATCTTCGGCGCATCGGTGATCGGAGCATTCCGGCCCAACCGTTCGGCCAGAGCCTCGAGAGCGGTTGCTGCATCGTCCTCGCTGCCGGCGAGGTGAACGACATCGTCGCGCTCGTCGAGATAACGGCTCGGCATGTCGCCATAGCCGAAGAACGAGACCGGCATCTTGGTGCCGCAGACGACCACCGCATCGAACCTGTCGAGCAGGGTCTGTGCCTGGTCCGGAAAATAGGGCAGGCGCTGCAGCAGGGGCCTTCCGCGACCGGTTTCCAGTCTGGCGAAGCTGACCTCGCCGATCAGCGTCACACCCGTTCGTCCGGCCGCATCGAGCCCGGCGCCGTAAAGCGCATTGCCACCGAGCAGGAGTGCCGGATTGCGGGCCTTCTCGATGAGACGGGCGGCTGCCTCGACCCGGTCAGCCTCGATGGTTGGGTAGCCTTCTCGGGGAAGTGCCGGACGTAGTGACCGGTCGTGGCCATCGGCGAGCAGGTGATCGTATGGAAGGATCAGCGTCGAGACCGATCCGCGCCGGCCGGTGGCGGAGGCGTGGGCCTCGCGGAGGTCGCGGGCGATCCCGTCGGCATGGGTGGAGCGGCGGACGAAGGCGGAGACCGGCCGTGCGAGGCTTTCGATGTCGCTGTTGAGCGGCGGATCGGCGGAGATATGCCAGCTCGCATGCTCGCCGACCAAATTGACCACGGGCGAGAACGCGCGCCGGGCATTGTGCAGATTGGCGATGGAATTGGCGAATCCCGGCCCGAGATGGAGAATGGTCATTGCCGGCTTTCCGGCAATCCGCGCATAGCCGTCTGCAGCACCGCTGCACACATTCTCATGCAGGCCGAGTACACTCCGCACGCCCGGGCGTGCATCGAGTGCGAGGACCATGGGCAGCTCGGTCGTGCCCGGATTGGCGAAACAGGTATCCATGCCCAGTTCAAGCGCCTGGGCGATCAGCAATTCCGATCCCGATGACATGTTCTTTCCCCGTCGAAGCAGCCTCTGCGCGGCCATGTGCGTGGCTATAGCATCTCGACCCGGATGTCACGACCAGCGCGATTCTGTCGTTCGATCCGTGAACTTCGCGGAATCGCGAAAGAGATGATTTCGCGAAAAGGAGCATTATCCTTGAATGCTTGTGATTTGGGTCGGAACGGGGTTAAATGATCAGTGTCGAAGTTCGGGTAGGCAATCGTCATGAAAAACAACGTCATGCATGGCCAGGCCATGGGCGAGATCATCGCGGGGCTGGCACGCATCGATTTTTTCGCCGGACTGGACGAAAAATCACTTCGTGCCCTTGCCGAGCGCATACATGTTCGTCGTATCGACACCGGCCAGTCGCTCTGTCGCTACAAGGACGAGAGCCGCGACGTGTTCATGATTCTCGATGGAATGGCGAAAGCGACGATCTTCTCACCCAACGGGCGCGAGGTCGCCTTTCGTGACCTTCGCGCCGGAGACAGTTTCGGTGAACTCGCGGCCATCGATCCGATGCCACGTTCGGCCAACGTCATCACCCAGCGCCCGAGCCTCGTTGCGATCATGTCGGCAGCGGAATTTCTCGACTTCATGCGGCATCACCCCAGGGTTTCCGAAAACACCATGCGGAAACTGGCACGTTGGGTGCGCTCGCTTTCGGAGCGGGTCTACGAGTTCAACGCGCCCGTGGCGGTGCGCATATGTTCAGAGGTGATGCGGCTGGCGAGGGAGAGCATGATCTCTGAGAATATCGCACGCCTGAGACCGGCCCCCAAACATGCCGAGGTCGCGGCGCGGGTCAACACGCACAGGGAAGCCGTCACACGCACGTTCGGCGATCTCAAGAAAGCCGGTATCATCAAGCGTCAGCGCGGTGAACTCCTCGTAACCGATGTCGCCGGACTGGCCCGCTTCCTGCGCGCTCTCGAAACCGACGACCCCTGAGAAAGACCGCCCGCAACCGCTTCGCGACATGAGTACCGGGTTTCTTGATTCCCTGTCCGGATCGCGGGCATCGGCATTTTCCCGGCATGATGTCGGCGGAGGGGGAATCTTTAACGTCCTTGCAAGATTTCCTGTATAGTTTCGGGCTTCCTCGCCCGCCGACCGGTATCGGCGTGCGTGCATCGATGCCCTGCAAGGGCGGGGCCTGCCATGCGCCAACTTTGGCAGTCCGAACCAAGGAGCGGATACCTTGATGACCCTGACCAAGCCGCTGATAGCCATCACACCGGGTGATCCGTGCGGCATCGGTCCGGAACTCGCCGTCCGGCTTGCGGCACGGCCGGAGAGCCAGGAACAGGCGGATATCGTTCTCGTTGGCGATCTCGGGGTCATCCGCGAGGGCGAGCGTGCTGCCGGTATCCGCCTCGAACTTGCGCCGGTGAACAATCCGCAGCGGGTACTTGCAGCCGGCCGGGTCCTGCATCTCGATACCGACACGATTTCCTCTGGTGATCTGGTTCCCGGCAGGCATTCGCCCGAAAGCACGCGCTCGTCCATGTCGATGCTGGCAACGGCCGTTGACCTGGTTCAAGGAGGCGGAGCGGCGGGAATTCTTGCCATGCCGATGCTCCGGTCGCTACCGCGTCAGGGCTCTGGCGATACGATGGATGTCGCGGAGTTCCTCGCCCTGCTGACTGATACGGACCGCCCCGTCTGCGAGATCGCCGCAATGTCGAGTCTCTGGGTGACCAGTGTCGCCGGCTCTGCGCCGCTTTCCGAGGTCGCTTCCATGCTCGATCGGGATCGGATCTTCCGCACATGTTCGGTCATGCACGAGGCGCTCCAGAGTGCTGGTCTGGAAAAGCCGCGAATTGCTGTCACGAGCTACAATCCGCTGATCGCAGGAGGCGGCGAAGGGGGGCGCGAAGAGCAGGCGGCGGTGATTCCCGCCATCGAGCGGGCGCGGGCACGCGGAATGGACTGCGAAGGTCCCTTTGCTGCCGAGACCATTTTCAAGCAGGCACTTTCCGACGGTATTGATGCCGTTGTCACGATGTATCACGACCAGGCCCGCATCGCGACGAGCCTGATGGGCTTCGAACGCGGACTTGCGGTCTATGGTGGGCTTCCGTTTCGCGTTCTCTCACCCGCGCATGGCCCGATGTTCGAGCTGGCGGGCAAGGGAAAAGCCGATCCCGAGGCGGCCATCGCTTCCTTCAACCTGCTGTTGTCGACAACCATCCGCCGCACTCCGGCCTTCCGTTTCCGGGGCGATTCGGGGATGGAACGCAAGCGTTGAGCGTCGGCGGCATCAGACGTTCGCGGACGGAAACGGAGTGTCCGGCAGGGGTGAAACGGGTCAATCCGTTTCGGCGCGACTTCGCTGGCACAGCGCCTCGAGATCCGGATCGGGCTTTTCGGGAAGCGTGATCATCAGGCGGACGAGCTGATCACCCTTCTTTCCGGCCTTGCGGTCATGAATACCACGGCCGCGCAGACGCAGGATCCGTCCGGAGCTCGACCATGCCGGAACGTTCAGGGCCACTTCGCCGGAGATGGTCGCAACGCGGATCTTGCCGCCATTCACAGCGAGTTCCAGCGGGACAGGCTGGTCGACGTGGATGTCGAGGTTCTCGCGGCGCATGGCCGGATGCGGACGGACTTCCACCTCGAGCAGCAGGTCGCCGGCCGAAGCGCCACCCGCGCCGGGCTGTCCCTTGCCGCGCAGCCGAAGCTGCGTACCGTTCTCGATGCCGGGGGGAATGTTCACGTCGATATTGCGGCCGTCGCGGGTTCGGATCCGTTCGCTGCCGCCGGCAGCCGCCTTTACGAAATCGATCGAGGTACGAAGGACGATATCGTTCCCGCGCATGTCGCGGCGGCTTCCCTTGCGGCCGTTGCCGGACGCACCGGTCTGGGAAAATCCGCCGAAGATGTCATTGAGGATATCATCGAAGCCACCGCCTGCGCGGAACTCGAAGGTCGAGTTCGCACCATGGCCGCGCTCGCCATGAAAACCGCCACCCATTCCACCACCGAACCCGAACGTTGCGCGCTCGTTACCGGCATCGTCAATTTCGCCGCGATCGTAGCGCGCGCGCGTGTCGCGATCCTTGAGGATCGCATAGGCCGCCGAGATCTTCTTGAATTTCTCCTCGGCCTTGCGGTCGTCACGATTGGCGTCCGGGTGGTACTTCTTGGCAAGCTTGCGGTAGGCGCTTTGAATGTCTTCAGCGCTTGCCGTCTTCGATACGCCCAGCTCGCGATAGAGCCTTTCACTCACCGATGAAACTCCGATTCCTGATTCGCCTGCGATCCCGATTGCCTCCATCGCAGCAAAGGGATCACCGTCGGGATCGGGGTCCGCCCGATCGTGCTGGACGGACCCGTTTCCCATGACCGCATCCTCACGCCCTGCCTGGTAAGCGCCTCGTCACCGGACGAAGCACGGCAGCACGAGGTCTGCTGTGCAATTGATGCCGCTTTACCTTAGGCGGCCCCGACCGGCTCGCCAATGGCGATGGTGCGTGGCTTGAGCGCTTCGGGTACCGTGCGATCCAGTTCGATCGTCAAGATGCCGTTCTCCAGTTCCGCACCCGTGATCTCGACATGTTTCGCGAGAACGAAGCTGCGTTTGAAGGCACCGGAAACGATACCCTTGTGCAGAATGCGGGTATCTGTGGACAGATCGGTGCTGTTCCCCGCTGAAACGGAGAGAAGGCGGTCCTGGATATTGATATCCAGCTCGTCTCTGGTGTAGCCGGGAACGGCGAGGCGGATCGTGAAGTGGTCCTCATCGCGTGCCTCGATATCGCATGCCGGAGCAAAACGACCACTGCTGGCGGGAAGAAAACCCGGTACGGAGCCGGCGAAGCGGCTGAAATCGCGGATTGCGCGGGAGGGATCAAGATGATCGATGCTCATGGTATCCTCCTGAATGAGCGATACGTTGACGTGTGGTGCTCCCTCGTGGGACACACCGGCCGTTTGGAACTGTCGGACCCGGACCGGCATCCGACATCCAACGAGATGGTGACGCCCGCCACGGGTTCAAGGGGAGCCGCTCGTCCGCAAGGCGGACACGACGAAGCCGGAGAACCGTCGAGAGCGGGCTTGACGAGCGGGTTCGTGACGCCTAGAACACGCCTCGACTTCGACACAGGCGTTGGTGGTGGGTCCGCGCGATCCAAACGCGTCGCCGCCGTCTAGGGTTAGATTTCAGCAGAGTTGCGTAGCGGCTGAAGCCTGTTTCCGGCTTTCGGCCGTTCGTCATCGTGTGGACACAGTGTCCAGTGCTCGTGATCGGAACATTGTGTTCCGCGCGCGACCGGAGCCGGGAAGCGTCGTTATGCCGACCATCAATCAGCTGGTGAACCACGGGCGGAAGGTCCCGGGAAAGCGGAACAAGGTTCCCGCCATGGAAGCCTGTCCGCAGAAGCGCGGTGTTTGTACGCGCGTCTACACAACGACCCCGAAGAAGCCGAATTCGGCGCTTCGCAAGGTTGCGCGCGTGCGCCTGACCAATGGTTACGAGGTCACGAGCTACATTCCCGGCGAGGGGCACAATCTCCAGGAACATTCGGTGGTCCTGATCCGCGGTGGTCGCGTGAAGGATCTTCCCGGTGTCCGATATCATATCATTCGCGGCACGCTGGATACCCAGGGTGTAAAGGATCGCAAGCAGGGACGCTCGAAATACGGCGTCAAGCGGCCGAAATAGGCTGGTGAAGCGAGGAATTATCGATGCGTAGACGCGCAGCGGAAAAGCGTGAGGTTCTGCCGGACCCGAAGTTCCACGATGTGGTTCTGGCGAAGTTCATCAACAACCTGATGCTTGATGGCAAGAGGTCGGTCGCCGAGAAGATCGTTTATGGTGCCTTCGACAAGATGCAGAGTCGGGCGGGGCGTGATCCCGTCGAGATGTTCCATGAGGCCATGGACAATGTGAAGCCGACGCTTGAGGTTCGGTCCCGTCGTGTCGGTGGTGCGACCTATCAGGTTCCGGTGGAGGTTCGTCCCGAGCGGCGTCAGGCGCTTGC
>JAGREZ010000405.1:8406-13757 GCA_020446285.1 Geminicoccaceae bacterium | reverse complement strand
CGAGTGCGATGCAGATCCAGCCGCGTCCGTTGACCATCTCGAAGAAGAAGGCGTTGAAGGCGGACATGGTGAGGAAGGCACCGCCCATCGCCATCAGCGCGCTGCCGGCCATGATGGCACCGATGCGCAAGCGGTAGACATCGAGCCCCTGCGCCTCCACCGCCGACGGGTTCTCGCCGACCGTGCGGATGGCGAGCCCGAGTGGCGTGCGGAACAGGATCCAGCCCGCCACCGGCACGAGCAGGATGGCGAGGAAGGTGAGCGCCGTCTGTTCGGCCAGAACCGGGCCGATGACGGGAACCCCGGCGAGAAACGTCCATGGCTGGAACGCCTCGATACGCGGCGGGCTGCTGACATCCGGCAGGATGACGCGATAGGTGAAATAGGCGATCGAGGAGGCAAGCAGCGTAATGCCGATGCCGGTTACATGCTGCGACAGGCCGAGCGGCACCGTCAGGAGCCCGTGGAGCAGGCCGAAGGCCATGCCGATCAGCGCCGCGAGAAGAAGCCCGGTCCAAAGGTCCGCACCCAGATGCACGAACAGCCAGCCCGACATCGCGCCGATGGTCATGATCCCCTCGATGCCGAGATTGAGCACGCCTGCGCGCTCGCAGACGAGTTCGCCGAGCGTGCCGAGAACGAGCGGTGTGGCGATCCGCAGGGTCGCCGCCCAGAAGCTCGCCTGCAGGAAGATCTCGAATGCTTCGGTCATGTCGTGCGGGCCTTTTCCTCCTGCGCCATGCGCCGCCGTTCGCGGTAGAAGATGACGATGCCCGAGGCGACGATGACGAGCCCGCCCAGGATCGCCATGGGGCCGGGTACATCGCCCCACACCGCATAACCGACGAGCACGGCCAGGAGGATGGAGGTGTAGCGGAAGGGAGCGACGAAGGACATCTCGCCGATGCGCACGGCGCCGACGAGAAGCGTGTGCGCGGCGGCGACGAAGCCGGCGCAGATGACGATACCGGTCCAGTCCCCGGCTGTCGGCTGGACCCAGCCGCCGAGGGGCCAGGTGAGGAGCCCGGAGACGGTGACCGCGATCGCCGATGTGAGTGCCACGGCGCGGGCCGGCAGTTGCGGGGCAATCATCCGGGTCAGCACGTCGCGGCCGGCCATGAGCACGGCGGCGACCACCGGAATGAGCATGAGCGGCTCGAAGGAACCGGCCGGATCCGCGATGAGCACGACGCCGAGAAATCCGGCGAGCACGGCGGCCCATCGCGGCGGGCCGACCCGCTCGCCGAACAGGAGAGCGGCGGCGATGGTGAGGAAGATCGGTGTCGTGAACACGAGGACCGTGGCAATGGCCAGCGGCAGGAGGATGACGGCGGTCAGGAAGATGTAGGTGATCGCCACCTCGACGGCGGCGCGGGCGAGATTGGCCCGGTCCATCATCGGCGCCGGCCGTATCGATTCGCCGCGCACGCGCATGATGACAGCGATGAAGAGGATCACCAGGAGCCCGCGAAAGAACAGCACCTCGCCAATGGGCATCCCGTCGCTCAGGAACTTGATGACCGCGTCATTGGCCGTGAAGCAGGAAGAGGACGCGATCATCAGCGTCGCGCCCTTGAAATTCTCCATCGACGGCGGCGTGTTGGCGGAAATCGCCGGCGAACGCGTCATCGGCGGATCCTGTAGCGGGTGACGAGCCCTGCAAGCAGCATGGTCAGGAGCGAGGTGGCGACGATCAGATTGGCGATGTAGCTCGAAACGGCGACCGCCCGGCTCATGCTGTCGGCACCGACGAAGATGCCGGCGATGAAGATCGCCGAAAACGGTACCGCGAGCGGATGCAGCATCGCCAGTGTCGCGACGACGATGCCGACATAGCCGTAGCCCGGCGAGAGATCCTGGGTCAGATAGCCCTTCAGCCCCGCAACCTCGCCCGCTCCGGCAAGCCCGGCGAGCGCGCCCGACACGAGCGCGACCCGGAGCATCGTCCGCGCGACCGGCATTCCGGCATGGCGTGCCGCATCGGCGTTGGCGCCGACGGCACGGATCTCGAAGCCGGTGGCGGTGCGCTGGACGATCAGCCAGACGATGACGGCGAGCCCGACCGCGAGCGGGAGGCCCGCATGCAGCCGTGTCCTGTCGACGAGACGCGGCAGCATCGCCGCATCGATCATGGGCGGTGACTGGGGCCAGCCGAGACTCATGGGATCCTGCAAGGGACCTTCCAGCATCATGCCGACGAACAGCAGCACGACAAAGTTGAGAAGAAGCGTCGTCACCACCTCGTCGACGCCGAGGCGGAGCTTCAGCCAGGCCGGCCCGAGCATCCAGAGGGCGCCGGCAAGCGCGCCGGCCGCCAGAACCAGCGGGATCATGAGGAATGCCGGCAGCGGAACGGCGCCCGTGCCGATCGCCACCGCCGCCAGCGCCCCCATGTAGAGCTGTCCCTCCGCGCCGATGTTCCAGAGCCGCGCGCGAAAGGCGATGGCGGCCGCAAGACCGGTGAGCATGAGCGGCGCCGCCCGGGTGAGCGTTTCGGCGAGAGCGAAGCGGGAGCCGGCAGCCCCCTGCAGGATGAGGGAATACGCCCTGAACACATCCGCGCCGGCGAGCGCCAGCGGCAGCGCGCAGAGGGCGAAGGCAACCATGACGGCCGCGAGCGGCGCCACGAGACCAAGCGTCAGCGACCTGCCGGTTCGGGGCTCAAGCCGCATCTGCCGCCTCGCCCGCCATCATCAGGCCGAGCTTGCCGAGATGGGCATCCGCGCGAGCCACCGGCGGGGCGAGCCGGCCGCGATAGATCACCGAAATCTCGTCGGATATCGCGAGGAGCTCGTCGAGATCCTCGGAAATCAGCAGGATGGCGGCGCCACGCCCGCGCGCCTCGAGCAGATGGCCGTGGATCTGCGCCACGGCACCGACATCGAGCCCGCGCGTCGGCTGCGCGGCCAGGATGAGCCCGGGCCCGTCTTCGAGGACACGGGCGAGGATGAGTTTCTGCATGTTGCCCCCCGAGAGAAGGCGGGTCGGGGTGTCGATCGTGTCCGAACGCACATCGTATCGTTCCCGGAGCGCTTTCGCCCTCTCACGCATCGCACCGATCCTGAGCAGGCCGAACCGGCGACAGGCGGGCGTATCGTAGCGTTCGAGCGCCATGTTTTCAAAGACCGCCATGTCGCCGACCACGCCGTCGCGATGGCGATCCTCGGGAATGCGCCCGACCCCCCGGCGCACGAGATCCTTCGTACCGCCCGAAGGCCACGGCCCGTCACCGAGACGCATCTCGCCGGATTCCGGAGAAAGCATGCCGCTCACCAGTTGCTGGAGCGTGCGCTGGCCATTGCCGGAAACGCCGGCGATACCGAGAATCCGCCCGCCGGCAACGGCGAGATCGACCTCATGCAGCCGCTCGCGTCCGGAACCGGCCGAGACCTTGCGCAACCGCAGGACCGGATCGCCCGCCGCTTTCGGCTGCATGACCGGTGCCGCGACCTCGCGGTCGACCATCGCCCGGGCGAGCTCGGCCTTGGTGATCGAGGCGGTCGCCGCTTCCATGACCTTGCGACCGTGCCGCAGCACCGCGACGCGACCGGACAGCGTCATCACCTCGTCGAGCTTGTGACTGATGAAGATGAGCCCGAGCCCCTGTTCCGCGAGCCGCCGCAGGGTGACGAACAGCCGCCCGGATTGTTGCGGGGTGAGAACCGCCGTGGGCTCGTCAAGAATGAGAACCCGCGCATCGCGGAAAAGCGCCTTGAGCAGCTCCACCCGCTGCTGCTCGCCGATGGAAAGCGCACCCGCCGGTTCGTCGAGCGGGACGGTGAGGCCGGTTTCCTCCATCAGCGCCGAAAGCCGCTCGCGGGCCGGTCGCCGGCGCTGGAACGGCAAGAACAGCGGCTCCGTGCCGAGCATGATATTGTCCAGCACGCTCAGGTTTCCGGCGAGCGTGAAATGCTGATGGACCATGCCGATGCCGGCATCGAGCGCCGCCTTCGGCGAACCCGCCGGCAGAACCTCGCCCCCGATGAGGATTTCGCCCCCGTCGGCCACATAGTGACCGAAGAGGATGCTCATCAAGGTGGTCTTGCCGGCACCGTTTTCGCCCAGAAGGGCCAGGACCTCGCCCCGTTCGAGGCTGAGGTCGATGGCGTCATTGGCGAGCAGGGCCCCGAAGCGTTTGGTCACGCCGCGAAGCTCGAGAAGCGGCGCAGCGCTCACAAGTTTCCAGCCTCGTTCGAATGGACGACCGGGACGGACCGTGCGGCCCGCCGCCTGTCCGCGGGCTCACCGCGAGGATTTCGGCTCCGCGTCATTGACCTCGATCTCGAGAGCGCCGGCCTCGATGGCCGCCTTCTTCTCCTCGACCATGGCGATCACATCCGCCGGCACCAGCGCCTCGTCCATCGGTGCGATGGAACAGCCACCAACGCCGAGATTGCTCAGATGCCCGTAATCCTCGGCGGCGAAACTGCCACCCGCCACCTGTGCGATCGCGTGATCGATCGACGGCTCCATGTGCCAGAGTGCCGATGCCACGACGGTTCTGGGATATTCTTCCTGGGTGTCGATGACATTGCCGATCGCCAGCACACCGCGCTCCTTCGCCGCGTCGCTGACGCCGTAGCGCTCGGCATACATCACGTCGGCGCCGGCATCGATCATCGCGAACGCCGCTTCCTTGGCCTTGGGCGGATCGTACCAGGAGCCGATGAAGGTCACCATGAACCCGGCATCCGGCTTCACCTCGGTGACACCGGCCATGAAGGCGTGCATCAGCCGGTTGACCTCGGGAATAGGATAGCCGCCGACCATGCCGATCACGCCGCTTTCACTCGTCGCCCCGGCGACGAGGCCGGTGAGATAGGAGCATTCCTGGATGTAATTGTCGAAGACGGAGAAATTCGGCTCCTGCGGCTCGAAGCTCGAACCCATGAGAAACGCCGTTTCGGGATAGTCGCCGGCAACCTGCCGCGCGGCCCGCTCGACACCGAACACCTCGCCCAGAACGAGCTGGTTGCCAGCCTCAGCATATTCGCGCATCACCCGCTCATAGTCGGTGTTCTTGACGTTCTCGGAGAAGGTATAGGTAATGTCGCCGCGTTCGACGGCGGCGTTGAGCGCCTTGTGAATGCGGCTGACCCACTGCTGTTCGACCGGAACGGTGTAGATGGCCGCGACCTTGAGCGGTTCGGCCATGGCCGGCGATACCGGTGCCGACGCCATGAAGGATGCCGTCATGGCCAGAAGGCCGGCGGAAGCCAGCAATACGCGACGCGTTGCGACCGAATCCATTTCCTCTCCTCTGCACTGCCATCGTGTCGTGAACACCACCGGCCGACCGGCGCGTTCGCCGTCATGGTGCCCCCTCTTCCCGGTGTTGGAAAGAGTTTTGA
>JAGREZ010000405.1:0-8345 GCA_020446285.1 Geminicoccaceae bacterium | reverse complement strand
GGATCCGCTTCGCCGCCTTCCTCATGGCCGGCATCGAGGAGGCGGTGCAGATGGACGACGACATAGCGCATCTGGGCATTGTCCACGGTCTGCTGGGCCCTTGCCCGCCACGCTTTCTCCGCCTCGGCATAGTTCGGATAGATGCCGACGATGTCGAGATTGCCGAGGTCGCTGAACTCGAGTCTGGCCGGATCGGAAACCTCGCCGCCGAAAACGAGATGAAGGAGTTGCCTGGCCATGTCGGGGCCCTCTCGCCATTGGTCACACACGCGCTTCACCTCCTATGCCACGGAAGGAAAACCGCGTGCAACGACAAGCACGGGCGAATGCGCGAAACCGGATGCCGATGCGCCAACGAATTTCGGGCCGGAAAGATCGGAAGATCCGGCCGGCCCGAAGATTTCGCCCGAGGACGCAGGTCAAAGGAAATCCAGTATGCTTGTCACAACCCCCAGTATCATCCTGCAAAAATCGCGTTTCGAACCGGCCGTTCCGACCGTTTCGCGAGAGCATGTCGAAAGAGGTTCCGGGAGAGACTTAAACATGCAATGCGTTATCGCAGCGTTAGCGAAACGTTATCGCTTCATCGTTCCGGCGTGAGCTTCGCGTGAAAGCGGCGTGAATTGCCGGCCGCATGCCTGACATGGAAGATTCGCAAGTAATATCATATTGTTACACTTTGAACAGACGCCAAAATGTCACTGTTGCGCGAAGATTGAAAGGGTGTGCAACCGTGGTTGCGGGTCAATCTTTCGCACGCCGCCAGAGCGAGCGGGCGCGCGCAAGACCGGAGCCGAGCCGTTCCAGCGTTCGCGCCTCGGCAATGGGAAAGGCTGAAAGAAACCACCCGTCGATAGTCTCGGCGGTTGGCGGATCCTCGCCGGCCCAGACGGCCACGGCGTAGGCGTGAAACCGCTCGCAAGCGCGGGCGGCCTGTTCCTCCTCGCCGAGATGGGCATGCGCCGCAGCCTGCCAGGCGGCGACATTGCCGATGGCATCGCGTCCGGCAACCGCGGCGCGGACGCAGGCCTCGTAATCCCCGCCGAGAAAATGGATGGTCGCGAGATAGCACCAGTCGCGGGGCAGAACCGTCCAGCCGAGACCGAGCGCTCGCTGTGCCATGCTCTTCGCCCGTTCCCCGCTGCCACCGAACGCAATGGCCAAGGCCGAGGCGACGATCACCCAGGCGTCATTGGGATTTGCCTCGACCGCGAGGGTGACGGAGAGCGCCGCCTCGCGGAAACGCCGCTGCATGGTCAGCGCCCAGCCCCGGCAGAGATGGGCGCGGGCATCGAGGGGATCCTCCGCGATCGCCAGGTCGGCGTGGCGGATCGCACGGATATAGTCATTCGCGTCGATGGCGGATCCGGGAAAGACGACCTGACGGATGTTGCAGAGCTGGCTGAGACTGATGTGGGCGGGAACGAAGTCCGGTTCGTCATCGAGAATCGCGGTCGTCAGTTCGATCGCGCGGTTCCAGCCGTCCGGCGTGAATGACAGAACGTGCTGCCGCGCCAGCAACCAGCGGTCGATCGTCGTCGTCTGCACCGGAGCTTTCGCGTGCAGCTGCGCAAGGCGCGCATGCGAGAGATTGATGTTCAGGCTGGCCGACAGCCGGCCGGCAATCTTGCCGGGAAACTCGATCCAGTCCTGCAGCAGGTTCTCCGTCGTCTCGGCCCAGACCGGCGTTCCGTCCCTGTTGTCGAGCGCGACATCGAGCCGTATCCGAGAACCGGTCGCTCGTGCAGTGGCACTGAGCACATAGGCATCATCGCCCGCCGGTTCCCCGCCGCTCCCCGCATCGCCGACCCGCCATTCGCGAAACCGGTTCAGACAGCTGATCAGCTCGTTCCTGAAGAGCGAGACGAAGGCGCGGCTCTCGGGCGGCAGGGTGGAATTCCCGAACTCCCCCACCACGACCCGGATATAGGGCGCCTGTACCGTCCGCACCGGCGGCGCCGCCGGTTCCGGTGCGTCACCTTCGGCCGCAGCCGGCGACCCCGTCTCCGGTGCCGCATGACCAAGCTTGATCTGAACGGCAAGATCCCGCGTGACCTTCGACGGCTCGGTATCGAACTCCTCGGCGAGCAGGTTCCAGAGCCGCTCATAGGCCGAGAGCGCGCCACCGACATCGCCCATTTCGACATGAACCCGCATCATCGCCCGCACGGCCGTCTCGTCCGACGGATCGAGCGCCACGAAACATCTCGCGAGATCCCTGCGCGCATCGCCTTCGGCATGTTCGAGCGCCAGCCTGAGAGCGAGGCGAAGGCGGTCCTCGATCTCGCTGCGGCGGAGATTGAGCCAGCTCGCAAAACTCTCGCCGGGAGCAGTGAACCCCGCGAGCACCCGCTCGACCGGCCTGCGCATGCCAATCAGACACCGGGGTGGCCTGCCCTGCCGGATTTCCCGGAATATCTCCTCGACATCGGTGACGACATTGCCTTCAAGCGCGATCCTCTCGCGATCCGTGACCAGACCGTCATAGCCGGCGCCCGTGAGCATTCGCCTCGTCTGGAACAAGACCTGCCTGAGACTGGCGCGCGCACGCGCCTCGCCCGAATCGGGCCACAACAATGCCAGCAATCGACTGCGCGATTCCGAATACCCGGCCGAAAGCGCCAGACACGCGATCAGTGCACGTCTCGTGCGAGACGGGATGATCATTTTCATGTCGTTGATCGAACAGTGAAACGATTCGATCAGGCAAATTTTCAACTGAGGGCATTCTTTTTTCGAAATCGTACATCCCCGCCGCAAAACCGTCGATACACAGGTATTTGTTCTCTTTACAATAGAACAACCCTGCTTTTTGGAATGTTGATAGCATCATGAGTGTATAGCTGTCTCTCGAATATTGCTGATCCGCATCCCGGGATATCGACAGACCGCCGTGGCATGACTGTCGGCATTTCGCTAGAACCGGCGGACGAATGGGCGGATCCGGCGCCCGGAAACTTCCGCCATTGCCGTCGGGGAGGACGAAGGACATGCTCGATCCGAAGGAAATGCTCGAGGGGATCAGGAGATGGGTGGAGATCGAGACACCCACGAGCGCGCCCGGCGAGGTCGCGCGCCTGATGCGCGACGTGGCCGCCGGCTTTGCCGATCTCGGTGCCGGCATCGGCTGGATCGAGGAGCGTGACGGACGCGGCCCGCATCTCGAGTTGCGCAGTCCCTGGGGTGGCGACGGACCTGGCATTCTCATCCTCAGCCATCTCGACACCGTGCATCCCCTCGGCACACTCGCGGACCGCCTGCCCTTCCGCATCGATGGCGATCGTGCCTACGGTCCCGGAATCTACGACATGAAGGCCGGCGCCTTTCTCGCCTTTGCCGCCTTCCGCGAGCTGGTCCGCGAGGGGCGCGAAACACCGCTGCCGTTGCGCTGGCTCATCACGGCCGACGAGGAAGTCGGCAGCCCGACCTCACGCGAGGTGATCCGCGCGGCCGGCGACAAGGCCCGCCATGTGCTCGTCACCGAACCGGCGCGCGACGGCGGCAAGTGCGTGACCGCGCGCAAGGGCACGGCCCGCTATGCCATTCATTTCACCGGCCGCGCGGCCCATTCCGGTGCGCGCCATGCCGACGGCAGGAGTGCCATCCGCGAAATGGCGCGTCATGTGCTCGAACTCGAGGCCATTACCGACCATGCGGCGGAAATCACGACGAATGTCGGCCTCGTGTCGGGCGGAACGGCCGTCAACACCGTTGCCGAAACGGCGCGACTCGATCTCGACGTCCGGTTTCCGAGCGAGGAGGCGATGCGCTGCGCGCTGGCGGCGGTGGAAGAGCGCAAGGCGCATGACGGCGATGTGGACATCCGCATCGAGGGCGGGCTGAGCCGGCCACCCTATGAACGAAGTGCTGCCACCGCCCGTCTCTATGAACATGCGCGCGGACTTGCCGCGGAAATCGGTTTCGAACTCGGCGAAACGCGCTCCGGCGGCGGATCGGATGGCAATTTCCTCGCCGACAGGCTGCCCGTGCTCGACGGGATCGGCATCGATGGCGACGGTGCGCATACCTTGCATGAACACATGCTCATCTCCTCCATGGTTCCGCACGCCATGCTGATCCGCCGGCTGATGGAAACTCTCGAATAACGTTGACGAACGATCGGGACCGGATGGGTCGATTGCGCGTTCAGGAAGGGAACGTGACAGGCCGCTCCACCGGGCCGGCAAGCTCTCCGTCATGCCCGGCCTTCCAGACGATCGTCCCAAGCGGCACCGGGCCCGGCGATACCCGCTTCGGCGTGGTGCGCCCGAGAGCTTCCAGTGCCTCTGCCACACCGCTTCGATGTGCCACCATCGCCGCACCGATACCCGCGAAGAGCCGCCCGCAGCGTGCGATCGCCGGTGCCGACCCGGCGAGGATGCCAGCGGCATCATCGACACCCGTGGCAACCAGATCCGCCCCGGCATCGAGCATGGCTGTCGCGCGGGCGGCATTTTCCGCGTGGACGAGCACCGGACGATTCCGCTCGCGGGCAGCGAAGATCAGCTCGTGCGGCAATGGAAACATCTCGTCGGCGGCCGGATGAAACGACCCGTCGAGAAAGAGCGCCTGCACGTCCGGAGCCTCGAGCGCACGCAGGACATCATCGGATTCGACCCCGTCGACCCGGCCGGCCTCGACCATGCGGACACCCGCCAAACGCAGCAGCTCGCGGAAACTGACATGACCGGACCGGTCGTGGGCCCGTAGCATGACGATCCGGCCGGGCCTGCCCCGCAGTCGCCTTTCGCCACAGAGAGCCGCGGCGCCGAGGACGATCGCCGCCGCCCTCGATGCGCAGAACAGCGCGTCGGCAGCCTCGAGCATCCGCGCCGCCCGCCGCCGCCCGCTCGCGTGAACCTGCATCTTTCGATCGGATTCGATCAAGCCTCATCACTCCATGAGCCGGACAAAGACACGCCAAGAGGCTGTCAACAGCGTGTTAACGAAATCGAAATGAACAGCTGTCAGTTTCGCAGGCAATCGCCTTACTGGAAAGACTATTGGTGGCCGTGGTGGGCAAAGTGGAGCGAACCGGATGTCCGGCAATCGGCCGCCTGCGGGGAAATCGTGGTTCCCCGGGCGGGGCGCACGAACCCCGCCGGCAGCGGCGGCGAACGGCTTGCGCGAGTGGAAAGGGATTGTATCCGGACCTGCCCGTCGGCGTGTTTCGCTGCGACGGGAACGGACGGATCGTCGAAGCCAACGGTTCGCTGGCCGATCTGCTCGGCGAACGGTCGCCCGCACGGCTGTTGCAACGGGCAGGACATCTCGTCCGTGATCTGATCGTCGATCGCGAGGATCGCCGGCATTTCCTGAAAGGGCTCCGCGAAAGCGGCGGGCCCCGCGATTTCGACTGCCGCATGTATCGCCGGGATGGCTCGACCGTCCGGGTCACGATCAGCGCCCGCGTCATGCGGAATTCCTCGGGCGGTATCGAGGGAACGCTCGGCACCGTTGCCGATATCACCGGCAGGGTCGAGACCGGACTTGCGCTGGAGAGAGCCGAAGCGGATTTTCGCAGCCTCTTCGAGAATGCCGTCGACGGCATCTATCGCACTTCCGGCGAGGGCCGCCTGATGGCAGCGAACCGGGCCCTCGCGAAGATCTGCGGTTACGACAGTCCCGATGAGCTGCTCGACGCCATGAACGACCCTGTGTCCGGCAGCGGCCGGGCTCCCTATGTCGATCCGGCGCGGCGCTCCGAATTTCATGCAATCATGAACCGCGACGGGATCGTCAGCGATTTCATCTCCGAGATCCGGCAACGCGACGGCGAGAGCGTGTGGATCCGCGAGAATGCCCGCGCCGTGCGTGGCCGGGACGGACATCTTCTCCACTATGAGGGCCATGTCGAGGATATCACCGTCAGACGTCGCCTCGAGGAATCACGCCAGCTCCGGGCGCAGGCGGCCGTCAGCGGGATCAGCGATGCCCTTTTGATCTGCGACAATTCCGGTTCGGCCATCTTCGTCAACCGCGCGTTCGAGACCATGCTCGGTCACGACCAGACATCGCTTGCAAGAATGGGCGGAGTCTGGCGGCTGTCGACGCAGCCGAACATCGCATCGAGGATCTACGGCACACTCAAGCGTCGGGAATTGTGGACCGGCGAAGTCGAACTGTCTTGCGCCGATGGCGGCAGCCTGCCGGTCGAGATGCGCGTCAGCCCCATTCACGATGAAGCCGGCGAGGCGATCGGCGCCGTCCTCATCTGCACCGACATCACCACCCGAAGGCAGGCCGAGCGCCAGCTCGTCGACCTGGCGCGCACCGACCCGCTGACCGGCCTCGGCAACCGGCTGCTGTTCAACGAACGCCTCGATACCGCGGTGGAACAGACGGCCGGATGGTCCACCTCGCTTGCCGTTCTCTGTCTCGACCTGGACCGTTTCAAGGAAATCAACGATACCCTCGGCCACGCGATCGGCGACGATCTTCTGGTGGCGGTCGCCCACCGCCTTCGCGAATGCTGCGGCGAAACCGACCTGCTCGCACGGCTCGGTGGCGATGAATTCGCGATCGTGCAGGTGGAGGTCGGTCAGCCGGAGGCCGCCAGACGCCTTGCCAGACGCATCGTCGAGGCACTCGGCGAGTCGTTTCGCATCGGCGATCACTGGCTCGATATCGGTGCGAGCATCGGCATCGCCCTTTCCAACGAGATGTCCGCCAGCAAGAGCGAATTGCTGCGGCACGCCGATATCGCGCTCTACCGGGCGAAATCCGGGGGCGGCAACCGCTTCTGCGTCTTCGAACAGACCATGCACCGCGAGCTGATGGAGCGAAAGAAGCTCGAACAGGACCTTCGCGATGCCATCGCGGAAAACGGCCTGAGCGTTCACTACCAGCCACAGCTCGGCATGCATGACGGTGCGATCGGATCGGTCGAGGCGCTCGTTCGCTGGAACCATCCCGAACGCGGCATGATCCCGCCTTCCGAATTCATTCCGCTCGCCGAGGAAAGCGACCTGATCTGCGACATCGGCGCCTTCGTCCTGCAGCAGGCGAGCATCGATATCGCCTCGCGCACCGACCTTCGCGTCGCCGTCAACATCTCCCCGGCACAGATGCGGCATGACGATCTGGTGCAGCGCGTCTCGCGAATGCTCGAGAAGGTCGGACTGCCACCGGCGCGGCTCGAACTGGAGATCACCGAGGGCATCCTCCTGCACGATACCGAATCCACGCTCGAGATGCTCCACAGGTTCAAGGCTCTGGGCATTCGCATCGCTATGGACGATTTCGGCTCGGGCTATTCCAGCCTGAGCTATATCCGCCGTTTTCCGTTCGACAAGATCAAGATCGACGGCAGCTTCACCGCCGGTCTGGGAAGCGATCCGGGCGCGGACGCGATCATCGGCGCCGTCACCACCCTTGGCCACAAGCTCGGCATCGAGACCATCGCCGAGGGCGTCGAAACCCTCGAACAGCTGCACCGGCTCGAGGAACTCGGATGCGATGCCGCACAGGGCTACCTGATCGCCCGTCCCATGCCGGCACACGACCTCCACGCCACGCTCGGGAGCGACTTCTCCGGCCTCCTTCTGGGCGCAAATGGTGCTGTCGGCGGCAGGGCACCTAACGCGGAACGACGACAAGCCCGCCGCAGGGTCGAAACGTCAGCCTGAACACCCGACCAGCGGACCGCCCGCCGGTCGTGACCACACACCGGCAAGCCGTCTTCAGTCGAGCACGGAAGCGACGACGGCAAGGCAGTCGCCCGACCGGATCAGACCCGGAAAATGGCGGGCGGCAAGGATTCCCTCATGCCGGGCGATGACTTCGGTCGCGGCGACGCCGCTTCGGCCGGTGGGCCAGATGCGGGCGAGCGGCGCACCCATGCGCACCGGATCGCCCAGATCGACCAGCGGTTCGAGCAATCCGTCGGTTTCGGCGAGATGGAAGCACTCGCCCTCGGTGGTGTCGATCATCCTCGTCGGCGCCTGCTCGACCACACCGTCGAGAATGCCGCCATGCTTGAGGAAATTCAGCACGCCACGCCATGCGATGCCGGCCGAACGTGCCGTGGCACTGCCGCCGCCACCCAGTTCGGTGGAAATAAAGACCTTGCCCGAATCCTCCACGGCGGTGTCATACATGCCGACATTGTCGATTTCGCGCAGCATCATCGACCAGGGTGCGTTGAAGGCGCGCATCGCCGCCATGCAGGCCGATTGCTGGGCGGGATCGTCGAGCAGGTGGGCTGCGGCGAACGGCACGAAGTCGAGCGTCCTGCCGCCGGAATGGAAGTCCAGCGCCATGTCCGCCATCGGGATCAGCCGGTTCATGAAATAATCGGCGATCTTCTGCGTCGGCGTCCCGTCCGGACGTCCGGGAAAGCTGCG
>JAGREZ010000404.1 GCA_020446285.1 Geminicoccaceae bacterium | reverse complement strand
GAGGAGGTCTACCTGCGCGCCTATGACAGCGTTCCCGAGGCGCGGGCGTCGATCGCCCGGTATCTGACGTTCTATAATCAGGGCCGCCCGCATTCGAACCTTGACGGGCGCACGCCGGACGAGGCCTACTTCGGCGCAGACCAGAGCGGCGGGAAAATCGCAGAGCCCCGCGCTCACACAACCCCGGCAGGAGTCCACTTAATTTCCGCGGGGCGCTGTCCAAACAACCGGGGCCAGCTCTGATTACCTTGGCAGGAAAATCAGACAGGATGCAGGTGGCTGTCCGTTTCCAGGATTCGAAGCGCTTCGGAAAGCGTTACCCCGACATGAAGCCGCCACCATTTGCCAGTGTGCCGCATCCAGTAGATATCGAAGCGGTCCGGTCCCCTGCGGTCGATGCGGGCGAATGGCGCATCGAATTCCTCACCTCGATTGTGCGCCATACCCGACCTGTAGCGCTGCATGAAACGATAGCGCCCCGCTGCCCATGCACCATGGATATCAATCACGTAGTTCCACTCGGTCGGTCGGATATCGGGCAGGAAGCGCGGCTTCAAGATATCGGCGATGAACGTCTCGCAGGTCGTGACGATCATTTGCTTTTCCGCATCGCCCGGAAGGTCGGGGCGGGCCGCTCGAACTGTTCGTGTCCACTGTTTCGCTCTGACCATACTTTGATCCGCTAACGTTTTGGTTGGTGTTGGTTGTTCGTCGTGCCTTTGACGCACCTATGTCGGTTTGGCCCGATACCTATCGGGATGTTGCTCGAGATCGACAGGCATTGCTACTCGGTTCCGCACCAGCTCCTCAAACAGGAAGTCAGTGCGAGGATCACCGCGCGCACGATCGAGATCTTTCATCGCGGCAAGCGCGTCGCCTGTCATCTGCGATCCCGCCAGCAGCGCAGGCACACCACCATTGCCGAGCACATGCCGAGTTCGCACCGGCGCTATGCCGGCTGGACGCACGAGAAACTATGCAGCGACGCTCATCGCATCGGCCGCGATACCGGCACGCTGGTCGAGTTGATCCTCCAGCGCAAGCCGCACCCCGAACAGGGATTTCGCGCCTGTGTCGGCATTCTCAGGCTCGCCAAAACCTACGGGCCCGAGCGCCTCGAAGCGGCCAGCAGCCGGGCGCTCGTCATCGGCGGCCTGTCCTACACTTCGGTCGCTTCGATCCTCAAAAACCACCTCGATCACCGCCGTAGCGAGCCGGAGCCCGAGCTGCCTCTGCTGCAGCACGCCAACATCCGCGGCCCAGGATACTTTCATTGACCCACCAGCATGAGAGGAAAACCATGCTCAATCACCCGACCCTGACCCAGCTCGACGCCCTCGGCTTCGCCGGCATGGCAGCCGCCTTCAAGGACCTGCGCGACAATCCCGATGCCAAAGCACTCGATCATGCCGAATGGCTCGGCCTGCTGCTCGACCGCGAGGTCACCGTCCGCAAGGACAAACGCCTCAAGAGCCGGTTGCGCGCCGCCAAACTCCGATTCGGCCAGGCCTGCGTCGAGGATATCGACCTCTCGCCCGCGCGTGGCATCGACAAACGTCTGTTCAACGAGCTCGCCGGCTGTGCCTGGGTTCGCGAGCACCAGAACCTGATCGTCACCGGCCCCTGCGGTACCGGCAAAACCTGGTTCTCCTGCGCTCTCGCGCACAAGGCCGCCCGCAGCGATCACAGCGTCCTCTATCACCGCATCCCGCGCCTGTTCGCCGAACTCGCCCTGACCCACGCCGATGGTCGCTTCCCAAGACTGTTCCGCAGCCTGTGCAGGGCCGATCTGCTCATCCTCGACGATCTCGGCCCCGAGCCGATGACGCCATCCCAGCGGCGCGACATCCTCGAAATCATCGAGGAACGCTACGGCCGAGGCGCGACACTCGTCACCAGCCAACTGCCCGTCACATCATGGTTCGACATCGTCGGCGATCCAACCAAGGCCGACGCCATCCTCGACCGCCTCGTCCACAACGCCCACAAAATCGAGCTCAAGGGCGATAGCCGGCGAAAGGTCAGCAAGAATCGGAACAATGCCTGAAAGCCAACACCACAAGCTTGACGAATTTACCCAGAATTGAAACATCATCAGACGCCAACCGAAGCTCCGCTCAACTGCCCAGCTTCGTCGAACTCGCTGCCCACCTTCCAACGGATCAGGTGCCCAACTTCATCGAAATGCGCATTTTGATGGCGTGAACGTCTGAAATTGGCGAAGGTCACGCGTTTGCGAGGCCGATGATGTCGTATTGTCCGGCTGGTGGCATCTGGTCGAGGAAAGGGCGGTTGCGGTCGATCTTCGGTACCGGCGGGTCGGAGTTCCACCATTCGAACGGACGAATGGCCTCGGCGGCAGCCATGATGTCTTCCGGCGTACCGCCGATCCGGGCGAGGACATCGGGATGGATCTCGATCATCAGCACCACGCAGTCGCGTGATGCGAGCGCGCGCCTGCCGCCTTCGAGAGCAGCCTGTTCCTGTCCCTCGATATCCATCTTGACGAGCAGTCCGCGCTTTGCGGGTTCGACGAGATCATCGAGTGTCGTCAACGGGACGATCTCGTCTTCGCCGGATGCGGCGGTTCCATCCCCTGTGAGCGGGACCACATGGCCGCCATGGTCGGAACCGCTGTGGCGGTCGCAGACCAGTCGCGCCGATCCGCGGTCCGCGCCGATGGCCAGCGGCAGGCAATGCACAGGATAGGGCAGCGAGGCGAGATTGGCCTCGAGCAGCGGAAAGCAGCGCGGGTTGGGTTCGACCGCGGTCAGGCTCTCGATGCGTCCCGGCATCCGCTTGTGCAGGCTCAGCGCGACCACGCCGACATCGGCGCCGAGGTCGATCGCATCGAAATTGCCCTGCTGACTGCATGCGATCCGCGCCAATGCGTCATGGCGGGGGCCGGCATAGGTCCACGGACCGCCATATTTCCAGTAGGTCCATTCATCGGCGGGGACACGCGCGGGCAGGTCGCCGGCATGGAAGGTGACCGACCGGCTCAGCCATCCCCAGGATCTGAGCGTCGAATATAACCGGTACTTGCCCCTGTATTCCCGGCGCATCGCCTCGCGCAGCAAGGGGCCGGCGGGATCGGCGGCATTCACCATCATCCGCCCGCTGTCAGTCGTCGCACGATTGTCGCTCATGATCCCGATTTCACACAACAGGAGAAACCGGCCCCGACCAGCGTCGGTTGCCGGCGGAATGCTCCGAGAAAGCATTCCCAGAAAGCAAAGGCGCAGCAAGTGCGGTAGATCCGCACCAGATTACGCCGGGTGATGCGGGGAACCAGCGGCAGCAAGCCGAAGCTGTCTCATGGGGTGCCGTGAACTGCGTGAAAAATTGGTAACCGGTGCAAAAGTCCGGGCG
>JAGREZ010000403.1 GCA_020446285.1 Geminicoccaceae bacterium | reverse complement strand
GCTCGACGCGGATCCTCGAGATGCATTCGCCCTTCATCCGCATGATCGCGGACCTGCTCGATCGCGGCGTGCGCGAGGGCGTGTTCCGCCGGGGTGTCGATCCCAACCAGCTCTATATCTCGATCGCAGCACTCGGTTACTACTACCTCACCAACCGCTTCACGCTCAGCGTCATCTACAGCCGCGACATGGGTTCCGAACAGGCCCGCGCCGAGCGGCTGGGGTTCATCGAGGACATGGTTCTTCGTTGCGTGACGGCGATGCCGGATGGTTGCGTGGCGGCGATGCCGGATGGCGGGGACGGACAGGCGGGAGCGGAGAGGAGCGGCGGATGCGGATGACAGCGGATGTAATCGTCATCGGCGGCGGGCTCGTCGGAATGGCGATCGCCACGGGGTTGCAACGGGAGGGGGCGGACGTTCTGGTGCTCGACGAGGGCGATGTCGCGCATCGTGCCAGCCGCGGCAATTTCGGTCTCGTCTGGGTTCAGGGCAAGGGGGCCGGCATGCCGGCCTATGCCGGCTGGACCCGTCGTTCCGCCGATCTCTGGCCGGGTTTCGCCGACCGTCTCAAACAGGAAACCGGCATCGATGTGGGCTATCGCAAGGTCGGCGGGATCGATATTGCCCTCGATGAAGCCGATCTCGATGAACGGCGAGGCAAGCTTGCGGCGATTGCCGCCGCGGCGCCCGCGGAAACCCGCGTCGATTTCGAGATCCTCGACCGCAACGGCGTTCGCGACATTCTTCCCGATGTCGGCCCGGAGGTCGTCGGCGGCTCGTGGACGGCACATGACGGGCATGTCAGCCCGCTCCTGCTGCTGCGCGCACTCGTGACCGGCTTTCGCAACGACGGCGGCCGCATCGAGACCGAGGCTTCGGTCGAACGGATCGCGAAGGGCTTTTCCGTCATGACCGCCAAGGGCAGCTTTCTGGCAGGCCGGATCGTGCTCGCGGCCGGCCTCGGCTCGGCGAGGCTGGCACCCATGGTCGGCCTGAGCGTGCCGGTGCGTCCGCAGCGCGGTCAGGTTATGATCACCGAAAGACAGGCGCCGCGCCTGCACCATCCCACCAACTGGGTTCGCCAGACGGTCGAGGGAACGATCCAGATCGGCGACAGTCACGAGGAAGCCGGGTTCGATGACGGGGTCACGACACCCGTCCTGCGCGATATCGCGAGGCGGGCCGTCCGCGCGTTTCCGTTCCTCGACGGCGTCAGGATCCTTCGCTGCTGGGGTGCGCTTCGGGTGATGAGCCCCGATGGATGCCCGATCTACCGGCAGTCGGAGACCATGCCGGGCGCATTCGCCGCCACATGCCACAGCGGCGTGACCCTCGCCGCCGCACATGCCGGTCTGCTGGCGCCGATGATCGCCCGCGGCACTCTGGACCCGTCAATGGAACCATTTTCGCCCACACGTTTCGACACCAGCTGAACGGGTCGGTGGAACGGCGTTTGACTCTCCTGGGGTCCATCCCCGTTGTTTGCGGCGGATGGAGGAGCGAAGCTCCGACTAGCGACCGACCGGGAGCGCAGCCTGCGTGGCGCCTGAACGCAAACGAGGCAAACACTCCGCCGCAGGCGGCGGAGTGTTTGAAAAACCCGTCCAGCCTCGTCTTGACAGGCATGCCGGCCTGCGGCAGTACAGCGTGTAACCAGATGGTTACTCATGTCACGGGTCGTCAGTCGGCCGGTTTCGGGGCAACGCCCCGGCGGTGAGCCGGTCATCGAGTGAATGAACGTCAAGGGAGGCGTCAGGATGTTCATCAAGCCGTTCGGCAGCAATCGCCGGCAGTTTCTTCAGGCAACCGCTGCAACCGGCGTGATCGCCGGGCTGGGGCCGCGCATCGCACGGGCCGAGGAATGGACCTGTGCCGTGTCCATGCGCAGCCTCGCCAATCCCTATCATGCGACCTTCGCCAAGGGAGCGGAGACGTATGCCAAATCGGCCGGCGCGCCGTTCGAGATGCTGGTCACCGAGGGCAATTCGGAAAAGGGCATCGCCGATGTGCGTGCGCTGCTCTCGCGCACCGGCGGCAAGCTGGTGCTCAACATCGACCCGAACGACAGTCCCGACGCGCGCGTGATCGTCGAGGAATGCGCCGCTGCCGGCGCCTTTGTCGTCACCCAGTGGAACAAGCCGGAAGACCTGCATCCCTGGGACTTCGATCCGAGCTATGTCGCGCACATGTCCTTCGACGGCGTTCCGACATCGAAGGCGATCACCGAGAAGCTGATCGAATCCATGGGCGGCGCGGGCGGCATCGTCGCCATCGGCGGCATTCTCTCCAACGTTCCCGCGATCGAGCGCAAGCTCGGCATGGAGCAGGCCGTGGAAGCCTCGGGTGGCAAGGTCGAGGTGCTCGACTTCCAGCCGGGCGACTGGAACGAGACCAAGGCGTTCGAGATCATGCAGGCATGGCTCACCCGTTTCGGCGACGAGATCAAGGGTGTCTGGGCGGCCAATGACGGCATGGCCATCGGCGCGCTCGAGGCCCTGCGGCAGGACGGCCGCGCCGGTGACGTGCCGGTGACCGGCATCGACGGCATCGAGGCCGCCTATGCGGCGATCGAGGCGGGCGAGATGGCCGGCACGGTTGCCTGGGATCCGGCCTGGACCGGCGGCATGGGCCTGTCCATCGCTCACGCTACCGCCACTGGCGCGCTCGACATCGCCGGCGAGCCGCACGAGCATCGCGAATTCTACGGCACCGGTATCGTCGTCACCGCCGACAATCTTGCGGAAGTGCGCGGCGAGCCGGCGCCCATCGACTATTCCGATTACTGGGGCCGGGTCACGGGCCAGATCCAGTATCGCGGGTAGGAAAGGCGCCCCCCGGGCGCACGGCCGCAGCTTGCGGCCGGGCGCCGAACAAGGGTCGGTTTTCCGCAAGGCAGGTGGCCGGAGCGCTTCGGGGGATGGCGTTTCCGGCCCCTGCGACACTATCGGGACAGTTCCGTGGCCGTTTCATTCTCACGTCGGATACGATCGCTGGCGCCGGTTCTCGTGCTCCTCGCTCTTTGCCTCGTCATCGCCTCGACCAACAGCAATTTTCTCTCCGTCTCGAACCTGATCCGCCTGCTCAGTGCCGCGGCCATTCCGCTCGTGCTGGTGATGGGTGCTACCTTCGTCATTCTCATGGGGTCCATCGATCTTTCGGTCGAGGGGGTGGTGGCACTCGCGGCGGTGGCGGCGAGCATGCTTGTCGCCAACGACTTCACCTCGCTCGATCTCGGCTTCGTGGCGCTTCCGGCGGCGATGCTGCTCGGCGGGCTGCTCGGTCTCGCCAATGGTCTCTTGCATGTGCGTCTCGCCATTCCGAGCTTCATGACGACGCTGGGCATCGGCTTTGCCTGTGTCGGCGTCGCCACCGCGATCCTCGGCGGCTTTACGGTACGCATCTCGGATCGCACCTTCCGCGAACTGACGCTCGGTCGCCTGTTCGACGTCCCCTATTCGGTCTGGGTCGCGGGTCTTTGCGTGCTCGTCGCCTGGATCATTCAGGAACGCACGCGGATCGGCCGCTGGGTCTATGCGATCGGGACGGATGAACACACGGCGCGGCAGGTCGGCGTGCCGGTGGAGCGCACCCGCATTCTGGTCTTCGCGCTGGCCGGGGTCTTCTACGGGCTCGGCGGGGCGATGAGCGCCTCGCAGCTGGGACAGGGGCACGCATTGTTGAGCCAGGGCCGCCTGTTCACGACCATTACCGCCGTGGTGGTCGGCGGAACGGCGCTTTCGGGCGGTGTGGGTTCGGTCCTCAATTCCGTCGTCGGCGTGCTTGTGGTGATCGTCCTTGCCAACGGCATGGTGCTCATGGGCATCGAGCCGTTCGTCCAGCAGGGTGTCCAGGGACTGCTCATCATCCTTGCCGTTTCCCTTGCCCTCGACCGATCCAGACTGGCGGTGGTGAAATGAGCGTTCTCGAAGTCAGGAACGCGACCAAGCGCTTTCCGGGCGTGGTCGCTCTCGATGATGCAAGCATCCGCGTCGACCGTAACGAAGTGGTCGGGCTGATCGGCGAGAACGGCGCCGGCAAGTCCACGCTCCTCAAGGTTCTGACCGGCATATACAGGCTGGATGAGGGCGAGGTCCGGGTCAATGATGGCGTGATCGAACTCACCAGCCCGCGCGATGCGTTCGATCACGGCGTGGCGATGGTGTTTCAGGAACAGTCGGTGATCGGCACGCTGAGCGTCGCCGAAAACATCTTTCTCGGACGCGAGGGCGAGTTCATCAAGGGCGGGCTGATCGACCGCGGGCGGATGAACGAGGCGGCACGGGTCGAGCTCGCCAAGGTCCATCTCGACATCGATCCCGCCATCCGCACGGAAGAGCTGAGCTTCGCCCAGCGGCAGATGGTGGAGATCGCCAAGGCGCTCTCCCTCGACAGCCGCATCGAGGGCGATATCGTCATCCTGCTCGACGAGCCGACCTCGGTGCTCGAGAAACGCGAGGTCGATCTGCTCTTCGAGATCATCCGCGACCTGAAGGACCGTGCCGCCATCGTCTTCATCTCGCACCGTCTCGACGAGGTGCTCGCGATCTCCGACAGGATCTATGTCCTGCGCAATGGTGCGGTGGTGCATGAGACCCCCGCGACCGACGCGACGGTGACGGAACTGCACGGCCATATGGTCGGACGTTCGCTGCATCATGAATATTATCGCGAACAGCGCCAGAGCGGGGCCGGCGAGCGCTGCGTGCTCGAGGTAAAGGGGCTCGGCAGGACGGGTGCGTTCGAGGATGTCTCGTTTGCCCTGCGCGAGGGGGAGGTGCTCGGCATCGCCGGTGTCGTCGGATCGGGGCGCGAGGCGCTTGCCCGCTGTCTCGCCGGCCTGCTGCCGCCGGAACGGGGCGAGATCCTCATCGACGGCCAGCCTGCCCGCCTCGACAGTCCGGCCCGCGCGGTGGGGCATGGCGTCGGCTTCGTGCCGAGCGAGCGCAAGGCCGAGGGCATCGTCACCGGCATGTCGGTGTGCGAGAATGTCACGCTCGCCTCGCTCGCGGACTTCGTCCGCAACGGTTTCATCCGCCGCGGTGACGAGCGAGCCGCGACGCAGGGCTGGATCGAGCGCCTTTCGATCCGCACGCCGTCGGGGCGCACGCCCATCGCGAGCCTTTCCGGCGGCAACCAGCAGAAGGTGGTACTCGCCAAATGGCGCGTCGCCGGCTCCAGGATCGTCATTCTCGACCATCCCACACGGGGCATCGATGTCGGCGCCAAGGAGGACGTGTACGAACTCGTCCGCGACATGACGGGAGAGGGATTGTGTGTCCTGTTGCTTGCCGACACGCTCGAGGAGGTGATCGGCCTTTCCAGTCGCATCATCGTCATGCGTGACGGCCGTGTGAGCGCCACCTTCGATTCGCCGCCGGGTGGCAAGCCGAACCAGGTCGATCTCGTGCGGGCAATGGTCTGAGCCGGTCATGGAAACATTTCGCGAATATCTGCCGCCGGTCGTTCTGGTTCTCCTCGTTCTGGCCGTGGGCGCCATCGAACCGGGCTTTCTTGCGGTCGACAATCTGCTGACGGTCACCGCCGACACGATGACGCTCTTCCTGATGGCCTCCGGTGCGACCTTCGTCATCATGATGGGCGGGATCGACCTGTCCATTCAGGGCGTCGCCTCGATGACCTCCTGCATCGTCGCCGCGCTGCTGCCGGAACTCGGTTTCGCCGCCGTGCCGGTGGCGCTCTTCGCCGGTGCCGCATCGGGGCTTCTCTGCGGCATCGTCTCGACGCGGCTGCGGATTCCCTCCTTCATCGCCTCGCTGGCCATCAGCGGCATCGTCACGACGGTCGCCTACTGGGCTTCCGACACGCGCTCGGTGCTGATCGCCGCCGGAGACCGCGACAGCTTCCTTGCATGGGCCGTCGGTGATACGGGGCCCCTGCAGAACGAAATCCTCGTCGGGCTCGTCGCACTGCTGCTGCTGGGACTCCTGCTCAACGGAACGCCGTTCGGGCGCTATGTCCGCGCCATCGGCAGCCAGGAGCGGGCGGTGGTCGCATCCGGCATTCCGGTGGAACGGGTGAAGATCCTCGCCTTCACGCTTTCCGGTCTCATGGCCGGGCTCGCCGGCGTGGTCATGGCCGGCCGCCTCGGTTCCGGCTCGCCGACGCTCGCCAACGAATTCCTCCTGCCGGCGATTGCCTGCATCATCGTCGGCGGTACGGCGATCACCGGCGGTGTGGGCAGCATCTTCCGCACCTTCATCGGCGCGCTCACGATCGCCGTCGTCCGCATCGGCATGACGTTTGTCGGCGTCAGCGTCTTCGCCCAGCAGATCGTCTTCGGCCTGATCCTCGTTCTCGCCGTCGCCATCACCATGGACCGGAGCAAGGTCACCACGGTGAAGTGATCGCCGTGAAGTGATCGCGGCAAGTGAAGACGGGGAGATTGCGTCTTCGCCGCATGTCTCGCGCGTACATGATGACATCAGCGCATTGAAAAAGTGGACCCTGTTCCGGCGCATGCTCTCCCTTTGCCGCAATGTCCGGACGACATGCGGCTGCCTGGGAGTTGATGAAACGAATATTTGTTCTCCTGAAAAGACGCAGTCACGGGATTGACGGACCATGCCCATTCTGTCCTCATGTCCGACGATCTGAGGAAAGGCGGGTCTTTCCACGCGCCCGCCGTCCTTTTGGGGGATTTGATGATGGTCGGGTCGGGGCAGCAAACGTCATTCCGTTCGCCTGTGGCATGGTCGGGGCGCGGCTGCATGGTCCGGCCCGTGCTTCTCTTTCTCCTGATCCTCATCGCATTCGCCGGACTGCCGGTCGAGGGACATGCGCGCAAGGTGGCGCTCGTGATCGGCAATGGCGAGTATGCCCATGTTTCCAGCCTGCCCAATCCGCCGAACGACGCCAACGCCACCGCCGAGATGTTCCGGCGGATGGGGTTCGATCAGGTCGTTCAGGAGATGGACACCGATCGAAGGACGCTCGTCTCGGCCCTGCAATCGTTCGCCAGCCTCGCGAGCGGTGCCGAAATGGCGGCGGTGTACTATGCCGGTCACGGGATCGAGGTCGGTGGCACCAACTATCTCGTTCCCGTGGATGCCTCGCTGGCGCGCGACCGGGATGTCGAGTTCGAGGCGATCCCGCTCGACATGGTGATGTCGGCCGTCGAGGGAGCGACGCGGTTCCGCATGGTGGTGCTCGATGCGTGCCGCAACAATCCCTTCCGGGCACGGATGATCCGCACGCGGGGTGCGACCCGTTCGGTCGGGCGCGGGCTCGCCGAGATCGAACCGCCGGCAAACACGCTCGTCGCCTATGCCGCCCGCGCCGGTTCCGAGGCGGCGGACGGCGAGGGCCGCAACAGTCCGTTCACCCAGGCGCTTCTCAAATACCTGCCGACGCCGGGTGTGGATGTGCGGATCCTGTTCGGGCGCGTGCGCGACGCGGTCGCGGCGGCCAGCGATTATGGCCAGATGCCGCATGTCTACGGCTCGCTCGGCGGCGATTACTTCTATCTCGTGCCGCCGCAGGAGACACAGGCCGGCAGGACCGGTGCGGCGCTCGACAGTGCCTTCTGGGAGATGGCCGAGCGGAGCAGCGAGAAACGCTATTACGAGCTCTATCTGGCGCAGTTCCCCGCGGGCGAGCACCGCGCACAGGCCGAACAGCGGATCGCCGCGCTCGACGCGAACGAACGGGAGGAGGCGCTCGTCACCCCCCTGCCGGACATGGGTGCGATCGTCGAGCAACGCGAGGCGGCGGTGAAGGCGCCCGGCACACGGTTCCGCGACTGTCCGGACTGTCCCGAGATGGTGGTCGTGCCCGGCGGCACCTTCCGCATCGGCTCGCCCGATGACGAGGCGGGCCGCGGGCGTGACGAGGGACCGCCCAGGGATTTGCAGATGAGGTCATACGCGATCGGTGTTTTCGAGGTGACCTTCGAGGAATGGGCCGCCTGCGTCGAGGATGGCGGCTGCGATGGCTACAAGCCGTATGACGAGGGGTGGGGACAGGGCCGGCTTCCCGTGACCAATGTCAATTTCAAGGACGCCGAGGCCTATGCGCGCTGGCTCTCCGGACGTACGGGCGAACGCTACCGGCTGCCCGGCGAAGCCGAATGGGAGTATGCGGCGCGTGGCGGCACCCGCACACCCTATGCCTTCGGCAGCGGCATCGATTCCGGGGAGGCGAATTTCGGTTACATGCTCGGGCGGACGACGAAGGTCGGCAGCTATGCGGCCAATGCCTTCGGACTGTTCGACATGCACGGCAATGTCGCCGAGTGGGTGCTCGATTGCTGGAACGGCGACTATTCCGGGCTTGCCGCTGACGGCCGGGCGCAGACGGCGGGCGATTGTGCGACGAGGCCGATGCGCGGCGGTTCGGCGCGCAACTCGGCCAGCCTGCTTCGCAGCGCCGCGCGCGTGCCGGTCTCGGCGGACGCACGGTTCACATATACGGGATTTCGCGTGCTCAGGACGCTGCCGTGATGCCGGTTCGACGGCATGAGCGGTTGTGGGCCGGAGACTGTTCAGGGAGGACGGGATGATGATGAACCCTTCGGCGACGGACCGTCCGGGCGGCATGCGCGGCATGCGCGGGTTGTGGCGGGCGTTGCCGGCATGTCTTGCCGGGCTCGTCATGCTCGCGGGCTGTTCGGGCGACGGGGAGCCGGCGAAACGTGACGCGGCGGCGGCGAAGGCAGCGCCGGCGAGGCCGGTCGATCCGATGGTGGAGGCGCGTCGTTGCGGTGCCGCACTCGGCATGGCGACACGTTGCAACCTGCTCGGCGACGCCCGCGATTTCGCGGTGTTGCGCAAGTCCGTGATCGCGCGGATCAGCGAGCGCAACCCAGAGACCGACAGCGAGATGCTCGCCGAGGCGGTCGATTTGTCGACGATCGACCGGCTCACCGTGGTTCGTGGTTGCACGGTGCCGGACGATCGTATCACCGAGGTCGAGAAGCGTTTCCAGTCGACGCTCTCGAACTGCCTGCGGCGGTGAGTTCGCCGGTTGGCATCGGGTCGCGTCTTGCAACATTGCCGTCGCACGAGTGACGGCTGAAGCCGGATTTCCAGGAGCCTTCATTCATGTCACGCAAACTCATTCTTGCACTTCTGGCCTCGACCTCCATCTCCCTTTTCGCAAGCGGGAAGGTCAGCGCCAGAGGTGTCGACGAGGTCGTGCGGATTTCGCCGGACAACAGGTCGGCCGAGGTGGAGGTCATCGAGGCCATTCTCGGTCACATCGGCCGCAGGACGGGTTCCGAACGTGTGCGCATGGCCATCGGGCGCGTGCCCGAGACGGGTGCGATCACCATGAGCCTGGACGAAATCCTGCTCGAGCTCGGTGTCGAGGACAGACCCCCGGTCGCGCGTGCCGACCAGCCGCCGCCGAAGCCGGTGCGCGAGATCTTTCTCGGTGCGGGCAGGCTCGCCGGCACGGGGCGTTCCGACCGCCAGAGCGGATTGCCGGTCGGCTACCGCAACAGGGTGACGCAGCAGCCGGTAATGACCACCGTTCCGGCCATGCCGACGGTTCCGACCGTATCGGCGGTTCCTGCGACGACGACGGCGGGGACCACCCCGGAAGATGTGCCGGCCTCTACGACCGAGGGCGATGTTGTTGCCGATCCGCAGTCGACGCCGGCCGCAAGCGGGGAAATGTCTGCAATCGGGACGATGGACGACATCACCGCCATCGATGTCGAGCCCGCGGCGGGGCCGGATCCGGAATCGCTCTCGACAGGGGAAGAGGCCGGCTTCGACGATGACGGAGCCTCGCAATCGCCGGCCGCAACCGGTCTGTCCGGTTCGGTGGCCGACGACACCGGCGCGATGGAAACCTCGATCGCCGAGGATGCAGGCGCGATCGACAGTGCCGCCGACAATGAAACGATCGAGAGTTCGGAATCCGGTTCCGACTCCGGCTCTGACTCCGGTTCCGACCCAGGCTCTGACAGTGACAACCAGGATGTTTCCCTGACCGACGGGGAGATGTCCGACGACGTCGAGGATGTCGAAGGCTCCGGCGATCAGGTGTCGGAGGCCGAACAGGGCGGGGATGACAGCGACGCCCCGAGTGCCAGCGAGATCGACGCGGCGGCCGACATGGAGAGCATCTCGTCCATCGGCGATTCGGACAGCGGCAGCGACACGGGCCCGGATGTCGCCGATACTCCCGATGCTCCTGATACTCCTGATACTTCCGATCTTCCCGATACTCCTGACAGCGTCGATGCGGCCGATACCGCCGATGAGTCTGCAAATTCCGCTGAGGGCGGAGAGGGCGCGGACAGCGGCGCGGATGACGGTTCGTCAGGCGATGAAGGCGACGATGCCGCGGATACCGGCGACAGTACCGATGGAAGCGACACCTCCGACGGCTCGCAAGACGACGGCGACGATTCCGGCAGTGACGACGGTTCGGACAGCGACAGTGATTCCGGCAGCGACAGCGGCTCGGACAGCGGCGGCGATTCGGGCAGCGACAGCGGTTCGGACAGCG
>JAGREZ010000402.1 GCA_020446285.1 Geminicoccaceae bacterium | reverse complement strand
CCGCTGGAACTGATCGACGAATTCGGTGCCGACGCGCTGCGCTATGCGCTCATCGCCAGCGCGCCGCAGGGCAGGGACGTGAAGATCGGCAAGGCGCGGGTCGAGGGCTACCGCAACTTTGTCACCAAGCTCTGGAACGCCGCGCGTTTCGTCGAGATGAATGGCGGCCGTCTCGATGAATCCTTCGATCCGGCGGGCTGCGGCCACACGCTCAATCGCTGGATCGTCGGCGAGACCGCGCGGCTGAACATTGCGGTCGACGAGGCGATGGAGGCGATGAAACTGAACGAGGCGGCGCTCGCCATCTACCAGTTCATCTGGAACACCTTCTGCGACTGGTATGTCGAACTCGCCAAGCCGGCCTTCTCCGGCGAGGACGAGGCGCTGAAGGCGGAGACGCGGGCGACATCGGCCTGGGTGCTGGCGCAGGCGCTCAGGCTGATGCACCCGATTGCCCCCTTCGTCACCGAACATCTCTGGTCGGAGCTGCTCGGCCGCGGGGACATGCTGATGACCGGCGAATGGCCGGCGCTCGATGCAGCACTCGTGGACGGATCGGCGGAAGCGGAGATGCGCTGGCTGGTCCAGGCGATCGGCGCCATCCGCACCGCACGCAGCGAGCTCAATGTCCCGGCTTCGGCGAAGCTCGAACTCGACGCGCATGGCGCTTCGGACGAGACACGCGCACGGCTGGAACGCAATCGCGAAGCCATCTCGCGGCTCGCGCGGCTCGGCGCCATCCGTCCGGACGCCGGCGGCGGGATTCCCGGCAACACCCTGCAGGTGGTGGTTGGCGAAGCGACCTTCGTCATGCCCGTCGCCGATGTCGTCGATCTCGCCGTCGAGCGCGCCCGCCTGCAGAAGGAACATGGCAAGGCCGATGGCGATATCCGCAAGATGGAGCAGAAGCTGGCCAATGGCGACTTCATCGCCCGCGCCCCGGAAGCGGTTGTCGAGGAGCAGCGCGAACGGCTCGAGGCGGCCCGTCAGGCCAGAAGCAGGCTCGAAGCGGCCATCGACCGTATCGTGACGTAACAGCATGTCGGGCCGCGGCGGATTTCCGTGGACGGGACAGTGCAGGAAGGACAGGAACGCAATGACAGCGAGCATCGTCGAGCCGACCAGCGAAGCGACGGCCGTGCATGTGACCGATCAGGCGGGCTTTGCCGCCTTGCTGGAAAGGCTGCCCGCCAACGCCGCGAACTGGTTTGCCGCGACGGATTTCGGCGGCAAGCCGCAGTCGGCGGCGACCTGGCCTACCGGTGACGGCACGATCGGTGGTGCCGTGCTCGTCTGTTCCGATCCGCCCGAGGCATGGGACGTGTCGGCATTGCGCGCGGCCCTGCCCGCAGGGACGTGGCGTCTCGATGATCCGGCGGGCCTGCTGTCGCCGCATGACGCCGCTCTCGGCTGGGAACTGCAGGGCTATCGTTTCGACCGCTACAGGAGTGGCGAGCGGCCCGTATCCAGGCTCGCGCTGGAGCGCGACGCCGGGGTCGCGCGGGCGCTCGATCTGGCCGCAGCCATCTGTCTCGGCCGCGATCTGGTCAATACCCCGGCCAACGACATGGGGCCGGCGGAACTCGCCGATGCGATCCTGTCGGTCGCCGGCCGGCACGGTGTGGTGGCGAAGACCATCGTCGGCGATGCGCTGCTGGAGCAGAACTTCCCGCTGATCCACACCGTCGGCGCCGCCAGCACCCGTCCGCCGCGGCTGATCGACATGATCTGGGGCGATCCATCGCATCCGAAGGTGACGCTGGTCGGCAAGGGCGTGTGCTTCGACACGGGCGGTCTCGACCTCAAGCCCGCCGCCGGCATGGCGAACATGAAGAAGGACATGGGCGGCTCGGCGGCGATGCTGGCACTCGCCGATGCGATCATGTCGGCCAACCTGCCGGTACGCCTGCGCCTGCTGGTCGCCGCTGTCGAGAACAGCGTGTCGGGCAATGCCTTCCGTCCGGGCGATGTCTGGCGCAGTCGCAAGGGGCTCGCCGTGGAGATCGGCAATACCGACGCCGAAGGCCGTCTCGTGCTCGCCGATGCGCTGGCGCTGGCCGACGAGGAGGAACCCGACATCATGATCGATGCCGCGACCCTCACGGGTGCCGCGAGAGTGGCGGTCGGCACCGACCTTCCGGCACTCTTCAGCAATGACGACCGGCTCGCCGGCGACATTCTCGAAAGCGGCATCGAATGTGGCGAACCGCTCTGGCGCCTGCCGCTGCACCAGCCCTATCGCAAGCTCATCAACGGCACCGTCGGCGACATCAACAATTCGGGCAGCAAGCCCTTTGCCGGCAGTATCACCGCCGCGCTCTTCCTCGAGAGTTTCGTCACCCGGACGGAATCGTGGGCACATCTCGACATCTACGGCATCAATGCCGAAAACAGGCCCGGCCGACCGGCCGGTGGCGAGGC
>JAGREZ010000401.1 GCA_020446285.1 Geminicoccaceae bacterium | reverse complement strand
TCGTCTTCGCCGACGATGACGGTGTGGTCGTCATCGCGCTGGGCGAGCTCGAACGCACCGCCAACCGCATCGACGAGATCGCCGAAGCGGAAGCGGGCGTCGTACGGCGCGTTCGCGACGGCCTCGACCGGCCGGACTTCATCACCGACCTGCTGGAATCGGACCGGGTCCAGTATATCGACTGAGCTCGCAGCAATCCGCCGACCGGAATGTTGCCGACGTGCCGTCAGGTCTTCCGGTCGCGGTTGAGGGCCTCGTGCAGCCGGTCGAGGAGGGCCCGGCGCACATCGTCGTCCTGCAATCCGTCGAGCCGGCGCCCGAGATCGATCAGAAGACGGGCATAGGCATTGTGCCAGTCCTCGCCGGCCGCGGCCTGCTCATGGTCGAGGCGCTTGCCGTTGCCATGGCGTGCGGGCTTGCCGCCGAGTGACAGATCGAAGCGGTCATCGAGTTCGGGCATGAGGATATGGGCGGGGTCGCAGCCGGCGGCGGCGAGATGTTCGCGGAACACCTCCATCGCCTTCGGCTCGCCGTGCGACAGGAAGATGGTGTTGCGCACGGGCATCCGCTCCTTGACCCAGGCCACGAGTTCGCCCTGGTCGGCATGGGCGGAATAGGAATCGATCCGGCGGATCGCGCAATTGACCTCGATTTCCTCGCCATGGATACGCACCCGTTCCTCGCCCGAGAGGATCAGGTGGCCGAGCGAGCCCGGCGCCTGATAGCCGACGAAGAGGACACAGGCCTCGCGTCGCCAGAGATGGTTCTTGAGATGGTGACGGATTCGCCCGGCGTCGCACATGCCCGATGCCGCCATGATGATCGCACCCGAGCGGACCTTGTTGATGGCCTTGCTCTCCTCGACCGATTCGGTGAAACGGATGCGCGGCGACCTGAAGACGCGCATGTCCGGATCGATGTCATGCAGTGCCGTGCGGTGGCGCGAGAAGGCGTCGGTGACCTTGATGGCGAGCGGGCTGTCGAGAAAGATCGGCGCATCCGGTATCTCGCCCGCTTCCATGAGCCTGATGAGGCTGTAGAGCAGTTCCTGGGTGCGCTCGACGGCGAAGGCCGGAATGAGCAGGTTGCCGCCGCGCGACAGGCCCTCGTTTACCGCGTCGCGGAGCCGGTCGCGGCGGGCCTCGAGCGTCAGGTCCTCGCGGTCGCGATCTCCGTAGGTGCTCTCGGTGACGAGATAATCGACATCGCTCGGCCCGGCGGGGTCGTCGTGGAACGTCTTTTCGTCGGGTCCGATGTCGCCGGAGAAGAGGATCCGGATCGGCCGCTCCTCGTCAGGGTCGGCGATCTCCAGCTCGACGGAGGTCGAGCCGAGAATGTGGCCGGCATTCCAGTAGCGGGCGCGGATGCCCTTCATCGGCTCGAACCATGTATCATAGTCGACCGTGCGGATCTGTTCGAGAACCTGCTCGGCATCGCGGCGGGTGTAGATCGGCTCGACCAGTGGCCGGCCGCGCTGCCGGTTGCGGCGGTTCAGCCGCTCCACCTCGCTCTCCTGGATATGGCCGCTGTCCGGCAGCATGAAGGCGAGGAGATCGGCGGTCGGGTCGGTCGCATGGATGGGTCCCTTGAAGCCGTTGGCGGTGAGCTTCGGGACGAGGCCGGTATGATCGATGTGGGCGTGGGTGAGGACCAGCGCGTCGATCGTCGCCGGCTTGAACGGGAAGGGGCGGTAGTTCAGTTCGCGCACCGTCTTGGTGCCCTGGAACAGGCCGCAATCGATCATCAGCCGGCCGCCGTCATGGTCGATGATGTAGCAGGAGCCGGTGACGGTCGAGGCGGCGCCGTGAAATGTGAGCGTCGTGGTCATGATCCGCGTCTCCTCAGCAATCGTTCGGTGTGGGAAGAAGGCCCGTATAGGCGTAATGTTCGCGGATCACGTTCCAGGCCTCGTCGGCGGACTGGACAGGGGTGATCAGGTCGAGATCCTTCTCGCCGATCACGCCTTCCTCGACCAGTGTCCCAAAATCGATGACACGCT
>JAGREZ010000047.1 GCA_020446285.1 Geminicoccaceae bacterium | reverse complement strand
ATCTGCTGCACCGTCGCCGACGATTTCATTCCGGTCATGGAAACATTGCTGCAACGCGATCCGCCGGTCGATCACATCGTCATCGAGACATCGGGGCTCGCACTTCCGCAACCGCTGGTGCGCGCCTTCAACTGGCCGGAGGTCCGCAATCGCGTCACCGTCGACGGTGTCGTCACCGTGGTCGACGCACCGGCAGTGGCCGCCGGCCGCTTCGCGCATGACGAAGCTGCGGTGCTCGCCGGGCGCGACGCCGACCCGACCATCGACCATGAAAACCCGATCCACGAGCTTTTCGAGGATCAGCTGATCTGCGCCGATCTCGTCATCCTGAGCAAGACCGATCTCCTCGATGCAGAAACGATCGGACAGGTGCGGACGCAGGTCGCCGCCGAGGCGCGCGAGGGGGTTTCCATCCTTCCCGTCGCGCATGGCCGCATCGCCGTCGAGGCGCTGCTGGGGCTCGGCCTCTCCGCCGAGAACGATCTTGCGGCACGGCCGACGCACCATGAGCGCGAGGGCATCGAGGATCACGATCATGACGATTTCGAGAGCATCATCGTCGATCCCGGTGCGGTGGCGGAACCGGCCGGACTGCTCGAGCGTGTGGAGAAGGCCTGCGGTGCGCCGGAAATCCTCCGCATCAAGGGGTTCATCGACATTCCCGGCGCCGACATGCGCTATGTCGTGCAGGCCGTCGGCCAGCGCGCGCAGGGCTATTTCGACCGTGACTGGCGGGATGGCGAGAGCCGGGATTCGCGCCTCGTCGTGATCGGCGCGCGCGGCTTCGACCGCGAGCGGGTGACGCACCTGCTCGGCGCCTGAGCCCGATGCACCTCCTGCTTGCGCAGAGCGGCACGATCGACGATGGCGAAGAGGCGGTCGATCTCGGCATCGATCCGGCCGATATCCTCTTCCTGTCCCACGCCGATACCGAACTGTCGCTTCTGGCCCGCGCCCGCGAGCAGCTCACCGGAGCGGACATGCCGGGCCTGCGCCTCGCACCGCTCGCCCGGCTGCGTCACCACATGAGCGTCGATGCCTTCGTCGAGCGCACCGTCGGGCGGTCGCGTCTCGTCGTGGTGCGGCTTCTCGGCGGCGAGGCGAGCTGGCCCTACGGGCTGGAGCGGCTCACATCCGTGTGCCGGGCACAGGACATTCCGCTCGTCGTGCTCCCCGGCGACGACCGGCCGGATCCGGCACTGCCGGCCTTCTCGAATGTCGATGCCGCCACATGCCTTTCGCTCTGGGCCTATCTCGTGGAAGGCGGCAAGGAGAACGCCCGCAACTTCATCCTCGCCTGCCGGAGCCTGATCGACGGAACGGACGAACCGGAGCCGGCAAAGCCTGTGGCGCGCGCGAGCCTGTTCCATCGAAGCACGCATGACGGACCGGGCGTCGCCATCGTCTTCTATCGTTCGCTCGTTCTCGCCGACGACCTGCAACCGGTGGAAGGCCTGATCGCCGCGCTCGAGGCACGCGGGCTCCCGGTCCTCGCGATCTTCGTTTCCTCGCTCAAGGATCCGGCCTCGGCGGCCTTCCTCGACGATCTCCTCGAGGAACGGCCGGTCGAGACCATCATCAATCTGACCGGTTTCGCCGTGGCGCCGGCGGGTGCCATCCACGAGCCGACACCGCTCGACCGGCCCGGCGTGCCGGTCCTGCAGGCCGTTCTGGCATCGGGCACGCGCGATGCGTGGCGGGATTCGACACAGGGTCTCAATGCGCGCGACCTCGCGATGGGTGTGGTGTTGCCCGAAATCGACGGGCGGATCTTCACCCGCGCAATCGCGTTCAAGTCCGCCTCCCGTGTCTGCGCGGCGACGGGCTCGGACATCGTGTCGTTCGAAGCCGTTCACGACCGGATCGAATTCGTCGCCGCTCAGGCCCATGCCTGGATCCGCCTGCGCGGGACAGCCCCGGCCGGACGGCGGATCGCCATCATCCTCGCCAACTATCCCAACCAGAACGCGCGCATCGCCAACGGCGTCGGCCTCGACACGCCCGAGAGCGCCATGCGCGTTCTCGGAGAACTCGAAAGGGCCGGGTACGCACTGGCGGACATGCCAGAGACTTCGGCGGACCTCATCGAACGCCTGATTGCAAGCCGGGGCAAGACCGGGACCGGCGGTGTCCACATGCGGCTCGACGATTACAGAAGGGCTTTCGACAGCCTGCCGACCGCCCTGCAGGATGCCGTCAACGAACGCTGGGGTCCGCCGGAAGCCGACCCCTTTGCCGTCGAGGGAACGGGCATCGCACTCGCCATCCTGCGCACCGGATCGCTCGTCATCGGCATCCAGCCGGCGCGGGGCTACGACATCGATCCGAAGGCCACCTATCACGATCCGGGCCTCGTGCCGCCGCACAATTATCTCGCCTTCTACTTCTGGCTGCGGCGCGAATTCGACGCTCACGCCATCGTCCATCTCGGCAAGCATGGCAATCTCGAATGGCTGCCGGGCAAGGCGCTGGCGCTCGATGCCGCCTCATGGCCGGAGGCCGTGCTCGGCCCCCTGCCCCACCTCTACCCGTTCATCGTCAATGATCCGGGCGAGGGTTCGCAGGCCAAGCGGCGGACCTCGGCGGTCATCATCGACCACCTGACGCCGCCGCTCACCCGTGCCGAAACCTATGGCCCGCTTCGCGATCTCGAAGCACTGGTGGACGAGTATTTCGACGCCAGCGGACAGGATCCACGCCGCCTCGCCCTGCTCCGCCGCGAAATCCTCGAACTGATGGCGGTATCCGGTCTCGACCGCGATCTCGGCATCGAGGAGGACGACGACAGTGACGAAGCGTTCGCGAGGCTCGACGCCCATCTCTGCGATCTCAAGGAACTGCAGATCCGCGACGGTCTGCATGTGTTCGGCGAAAGCCCGACGGGCCGTCTCGAAACGGATCTGCTCGCCGCCCTCTGCCGGGCTCCGGACGGAACCGCGCCGGGGCTCACCCAGGCCATCGCGCGGGATCTGGCGCTCGCATTCGATCCGCTCGACTGCGCCATGGCCGAACCCTGGAGCGGGCCGAGACCGGCCCTTCTCGCCGATTGCGCCGACACGCCGTGGCGGACGGCAGGCGATACGGTGGAACGCCTCGAAGCTCTCGCGACCCGGTTGATCGAGGGCATCGCCGAACCGCCGGGTCCGGCGAGCCATGCCTCGATGGAGCGTCTCCTGCAACGCGTGCGGCCGGCGCTTCGCGCATGTGGACGGGCGGAACACGATGCGCTCCTGCGCGGACTCGACGGACGGTTCGTCGCTCCGGGCCCTTCGGGAGCGCCGACACGGGGACGCCTCGACGTGTTGCCGACCGGACGCAACTTCTATTCGGTGGATACACGCTCGGTCCCGACACCCGCGGCCTGGACGCTGGGACAGGCTTCGGCAGCAAGGCTGCTGGAGCGTTACCGGCAGGATCACGGATGCTGGCCCAAGCGGATCGGCCTTTCCGCCTGGGGCACGGCCAACATGCGCACCGGCGGCGACGATATCGCGCAGGCACTGGCACTGATGGGCGCCCGGCCGACCTGGGACAATGCGTCGAGACGTGTCACGGGATTCGAGATCATCCCGCTTTCGCT
>JAGREZ010000400.1 GCA_020446285.1 Geminicoccaceae bacterium | reverse complement strand
GCTATTTCGCCGATCCGGGACGCAAGGATGTCCCGGATCTCGCCCGCTGCGGCTTCCCGCTCGCCGAGGTCGACGCGGACGGCACATTCACGGTGACCAAGCTCGATGGCACCGGCGGCGAGGTCAGTCCGGCAACGGTCAGGGAACAGCTGCTCTACGAGGTGCACGACCCCGCCCGCTATCTCACGCCCGACGTCACCGCCGATTTCAGCGGTGTCCGTCTCTCCCCGGCGGGTCCGGACAGGGTACGGGTCGAAGGCGCCGGCGGCCGGGAACGCCCCGCCAGCCTGAAGGTCACCGTCGGCTTCGATGGCGGGCTCGTCGCCGAGGCCGGAATATCCTATGCCGGCTCGAACGCCCTTGCTCGCGGAGACCTGGCCCGTTCCATCATCGAGGAGCGGCTGCGGGGCATCGACGGCGAGCTTCGGGTCGATCTGATCGGACACGATTCACTGCACGCGACGGCTGCGCGATCACCGCGCCGGAACGATGTGACGATCGGCGACATCCGCGTTCGCGCCGTTATCCGTACCGACAGCAGAGAGGTGGCGGAATCCCTGCTCTGGGAGGTCGAGGCGCTCCTCTGTTGCGGTCCGGCCGGAGGTGGCGGCTATCGCGGCGGCATCTCGCCCTCCATCCTGACGAAGAGCGCCGGTATCGGGCGGGATCTCGTTCAGCCGGGCTGCATCGTGGTGACCGCATGAAACGGCTTGCGGACATCGCCCATGCACGGGCCGGCGACAAGGGCAACCACTCCAACGTCGCCATCTGGGCCTTCGATCAAGGCGACTATCCGGCCCTTTGCCGAAGCCTCACCGCCGAACGCCTGAAGGCCGAATTTCCGCGTCTGATCCAGGGAGATGTGGAAATCTTCGCGATGCCGCATCTGCATGGCCTCAACATCGTCATGCGGAACGCGCTCGAGGGCGGAGTGAACAGCTCACTCAATCTCGACGGCCACGGCAAGAGCTGGAGCTCCCTCATCCTCGACCTGCCGGTCGTCGGGGAGGAATGCCCCTGAATGCGGGAAGATCCTCGCTGAATTCAACATCGGCATCCTCCATGGGCAGGGTGTCGGGTTTGGCTCTGCGGCAAGCTTCGACGTGAGAGGTGCGACGCACCCAGCGACGCGCTTGTGGCGGCACTGGCGAAGATTGGAGCGAGCAAGTGACTTTACTGCCCACTCTCTTCAAATAGACGCAAGCATGAGCGGCGCGAAAAGCATGGCATGGCGCGCAAACGCGCGGAGGCGGCCATCAGGCGCGATTCCATCGTTTGCGCCGCCGTGCCAAATCGGAACGAACGCACTCTACGGGGCTTGCAGGCGGCCTGATCGCGACTTTGCAAATCCCCCCTCGGCTCATGCCGCTTTGGTGAGCATGAAATCCACCCGTACCGCGTCATAGGGGAAATGAATGCGGCCATCGTCCTGGCGGCCGAGCACGCCGGCATCGAGCAGCGCATGAACGTCGCCGTGAACGGCCTTCACATCGCGGCCGATCCGGCGGGCGGTCTCGCGGATGCTCATCGGTTCCTGACCGATCATCGCTTGCAGCAACTCCCAGCGCTTCGCTGTCAGGGTCTGCCAAAGCAGTTCCGGCGAGGCGAACGAGATACGATGTCCCTGTTCCTCGCCGCTGAACGCCGCGAGCGCCCGCCCGGTCACATCGTCACGACTTGCCAGGGAGAGAATTACTTCGCGCATGATCGTCTCCATTCATCGACCTGCCGCCAGAAATCGGCCAGCAACCGTTCGGCGTCGGTGAAACGGTAACTCCGTTCAAGCTCGCCGATATGAAAGTGATCGCCCTTGCCCGCCTCATTGTCGAAACGCAGAACGCATTCGCCTTTCGAGACCAGCGCCAAGGAATATTTGAAATCGTG
>JAGREZ010000005.1:9648-16407 GCA_020446285.1 Geminicoccaceae bacterium | reverse complement strand
CATAAGCCTCCACAGCGTCGAGAGCTCGACCCACGGCATCCGGGTCGGCAAGACCGATATCCTCGCTTGCCATGCGCACGAGCCGCCGGCCGATGAAGCGTGGATCCTCCCCGCCCTGCAACATGCGGCAAAGCCAGTAGAGAGCCGCATCGGGATCGCTGCCGCGAATGGATTTGTGCAGTGCTGAGACAAGATTGTAATGCGCTTCATATTGCCGATCGTAGACCGGCATCCGCCGCTGCAGGACGGCCGCAAGCGCCGCACTGTCGAGCACCGGTTCTGCCGGCAGGTCGAGAATGCTTTCGAGCATGTTGAACAGATAGCGCCCGTCACCATCGGCAAGTTCGGCAAGACGTACCCGGGCGTCCGGATCGACAGGCAGTCGACAGTCGAGCGTTTCTTCGGCACGCAAGATCAACGCCTCGAGCGCCCTTGTCGACAGGCGATCCATCACGACCACATGACAGCGGGATATCAGCGCCGGATTGAGTGCGAAGGAGGGATTTTCCGTCGTCGCGCCGACCAGTGTGACCGTACCGTCCTCGACCTCGTGCAGGAGACCATCCTGTTGCGCCTTGTTGTAACGGTGGATTTCATCGATGAACAGGATCGGCCGGACGCCGCGCGCGCGCATCTTGCGTGCATCCTGAAAGGCCTTGCGCAGGTCGGCGACCCCCGAAAGAACGGCCGAGAGTGGAATGAGGAATTCGCCGACCTCATGTGCGAGCAGCCGTGCAAGCGTTGTCTTGCCACAGCCGGGCGGCCCCCAGAGGATGATCGAGGAGAGGCGCCCGCGCTCCAGCATGCGCTGCAGCGGCCCGCCGCCTTCGAGGATCTTCTCCTGCCCGACGAGCTCGGCAAGTCTTGAAGGACGAAGGCGTTCCGCAAGCGGCACCGCCTCTCCCATTCCCGAACGCCGGTCAGCTTGTTCACGACCCTGCCCCGGTTCGTCAGGCCCGTCGCCGAAGAGATCGTTCATCAGCCCACCGTCAGTACATGGATACGGCCATCACGGCGAATGGAGATCTCCCAGCGCCGCCGTTCCCGTCCGATCAGCCCGAGCAGGCCATCAACCGTCTTCACCTCTTCGCCGTCGATCGCCACGATGACATCCCCGGTTCGCAACCGAAGGCGTGACGCGAAGCCGCGACGGGCAAGCCGGACGACGACGACACCTGTCTCGAACATGTCGAGACCGAGTTCCTCATTGAACGCCGGCGACATGTTCGCAACTTCGAGCCCGTCGAACGGATGCCGGCCTTCGAGCACGATCCGCGCCGGCTCCGGCGTATGTGGCGGGGCTTCGACCCGAAGTGAAAGGATTTCCGCCTGCCCGTCATGCCAGCGAAGGAGTTGTACCCGTTCGCCGATCGGCTGCAAGGCGAGCCGGAGATTGAGACCCGGTTCGTCGAAGATCTCTACACCATCGACCTCCAGGATCACATCACCCTTGACGAGGCCCGCACGCTCCGCGGCTCCACCGTCATAGACGCGATTGACGACCACACCAGCGGGCCGGCGCATATCGAGAGCCGCGGCGAGACCGGTATCCACTGCCTGAATGTCAGCAGCGAGCCATGGCCGGCGGACGGTTCCTTCGGCATCGATGGAAAGCATCTGCGCCCGCACGAGATTGGCCGGAATGGCGAAGCCGATCCCGATCGAACCGCCACCACCACGGGTAAAAATCGCCGTGTTGACGCCGATCAGTGTTCCATCAAGACCGATGAGCGCGCCACCGGAATTGCCGGGATTGATGGCTGCGTCCGTCTGGATGAACGACACGTCGCGGCGCCCCGGCGATACCCGCGACTTCGCCGACACGATGCCGCTCGTCACCGTCTGTCCGATCCCGAAAGGATTGCCGATAGCCAACACCAGATCGCCCACCTCGATCCGGTCGCTGTCGCCAAGCGGCACGACCGGCAGATCACCGATATCGCCCTGCAACATGATGAATGCGAGATCGGCACGCTCGTCATCGGCCAGCACTTCCGCACGAACCTCACGTCGATCATGGAGGATCACGGTAATTTCGTCGGCCCCCTCGATCACATGATGATTGGTCACGACAAGCCCGTCGTCACGCACGACCACACCCGATCCCAGGGAGTTCTGTTCCCGACGCCCCGGCCCGGAGGGTACTCCGAAATCCCGGAAGAAATGACGAAAGAAGGGATCGTCGGCGAACAGGTCGCGCCGGACATCGACCTGCTTTCGCGTGGTAATGCTCACCACGGCCGGCGCGGCAGCGCGCACGACCGGCGCGAACGTCAGGTCAATCTCACTGCGGCTGGCCGGAACACGCCTGGCCGTCTCGTCGACCGTCGCCGCCGCGGTTTCACAGACCGGAACCGCAAGAACGGCAAAAAGGGCGAACGCCACCAGTGACATTCGCCCCTTCCGGAAGCCGGTGCGTACCCGATGCCAATCAGGCCGCGATTTCGACATCCTCCTCCTCGCTCACATTCTGCGGCGGGCCAGAATCCTGACCACGCGCCGAAACATCACGATCGACAAATTCGATTACCGCCATCGGCGCATTGTCGCCATAACGGAAACCTGCCTTGAGGACCCGGATATAACCACCTTCACGCGATCCGTAACGCGGTCCCAACACGTCGATCAGCTTCGCCGCCGTCTTTTCACAACGGGTCCGGGCGATCAGAAGCCTGCGACTGTGCAAGTCACCACGCTTGCCAAGCGTTACGAGCTTTTCCACGACCGGACGAAGCTCCTTGGCCTTCGGCAGGGTCGTCACGATCTGCTCGTGCTTGACAAGCGCCTGCGCCATATTGGCAAAGAGCGCCCGACGATGGGACGCTGTGCGGTTCAGCTTGCGGCCACTCTTGCGATGTCGCATGGCATGCTACCGGCTTCGAGCCGGCCTCCTTCTTGAGTTTTCCCTGCCTCCCTCCAGTCGAACGAAGACAGGCCTGATATTGTGAGTGACGTCCCGTAACCGGTACGACCCCGCATCGACAACAGCAAGGACCGACTCTAGAACGGCTCCTCGACCTTCCGGGCAAGTTCCTCGATATTCTCGGGTGGCCAGCCAGCGACGTCCATGCCGAGATGCAGTCCCATCTGCGCAAGGACTTCCTTGATCTCGTTCAGGGACTTTCGACCAAAGTTCGGCGTGCGCAGCATCTCGCCCTCGGTCTTCTGCACCAGATCCCCGATATAGACGATATTATCGTTCTTCAGACAGTTCGCCGAACGAACCGAAAGTTCCAGTTCATCCACCTTGCGCAGCAGGTTCGGATTGAACGGGAGCTCCGGTCTACGCTCCTGCGGCTGCTGCAGGTTGGGCTCCTCGAAATTGATGAACGGCTGCAGCTGGTCCTGGAGAATGCGCGCGGCGAGCGCCACGGCGTCATCCGGTGCCACGGAACCATCCGTTTCGATGGTGAACGTCAGCCGATCATAATCCGTCTGCTGCCCGACACGCGCATTGTCGACACGATAGGCGACCTTGCGAACCGGACTATAGATCGCGTCAATGGCGATGAGCCCGATCGGCGCATCCTCGGCCTTGTTGAGCGACGATGGAACATAGCCCTTGCCGATGCCGACGGACAGTTCCATGCTCAGCGTGCCGCCTTCATCGACGTGGCAGATCACGTGATCCGGATCCATGATCTCGACATCGTGACCGGTCTCGATCATTCCCGCCGTAACGACACACGGCCCCTCGGCCTTGAGATAGACACGCTTGGGCGTATCGCTGTGCAGGCGCAACCCGAGTGCCTTGAGATTGAGGACGATATCGGTCACATCCTCACGGACACCGGAAATCGAGGAAAACTCGTGCAATACCCCGTCAATGTGGACCGCGGTGATCGCAGCGCCCTGCAACGACGAAAGGAGCACACGGCGCAACGCATTGCCGACTGTTATGCCAAACCCCCGCTCAAGCGGCTCCGCGATGATGGTCGCTTCGCGATCGGGACGCCGCCCAGGCTGAACGTTCAGCTTTTGCGGCTTGATCAATTCTTGCCAGTTTCTCTGGAGCACCAGATTACCTCGCACCTTCGGTGATGGACCCTGTAAAAGCGCTTCGGGCCGCCTCGCGCAAATGACAAGGCGACCTTCTCCGCGATGTTCGAACTGGCCGTCTGGCCGCCTTCAAACCCTGCGGCGCTTCCGCGGACGGCAACCATTGTGCGGGATGGGCGTGACATCCCGGATGGAGGTAACCGTAAAGCCAGCGGCCTGCAACGCACGAAGCGCTGATTCACGGCCAGAACCCGGCCCCTTCACGAAGACCTCCAAGGTCTTCATCCCATGCTCCATGGCCTTACGAGCCGCATTCTCGGCAGCAACCTGAGCCGCGAATGGCGTCGACTTCCGTGACCCCTTGAACCCCTGCGCACCGGCACTCGACCATGCAATGGCATTGCCCTGCGCGTCAGTGATCGTAATCATGGTATTGTTGAACGTCGCGCTGACATGCGCCACGCCTGATGTGATGTTTTTCCGCTCTCTGCGACGAAGCCTCGTATCCGCAGCCATGGTCTACTTCTTTACCTTCTTCTTGCCGGCGATGGCGCGCGCCGGCCCCTTGCGGGTCCGCGCATTGGTATGCGTCCGCTGACCGCGAACCGGCAGACCCTTCCTGTGACGAAGACCGCGATAACAGCCCAGGTCCATCAACCTCTTGATGCTCATCGCCATCTCGCGACGAAGATCACCCTCGACCTTCAGGTCCTGATCAATCTTCTCGCGAATACGGGAAAGTTCCGCATCAGAGAGCTCATTGACACGCCGCTCATGCGGCACCTCGACACTGTCGAGAATTTTTCTCGAGGTCGTGCGCCCGATACCATAGATATAGGTCAACGCGACCCAGATCGGTTTCTGCGCAGGAACATTCACACCGGCGATACGCGCCACCTGCCCGTCTCCTACTCAACTGCTGACATAGCAACCGTCCCGCCGGACGACAGCCAAACGAGAGCATGCCTCCGCTTGGCCCTACGCGGAAGCCGCCCGACTATAGGTTCTTCTAACCGCCTGTCAATTGAATCGCGGACAGAACCTGTTCGATTTGCGACGTCACCTGATCGATGGACTGCATACCGTCGATCTCGCGGATCAGCCCTTTTTCCCGATACACCGGAAGTACCGGCTCGGTCTGCTCATAATAGACCTTCAACCGACTCTTCAGTGTTTCCACATTATCGTCGCTACGCGCACCGCCGGATTCCTGATTCCGCCGTTCGATACGCTCGACGAGTGCTTCGTCATCGACGGCAATCAGCAGGACCACGTCGATTGCCTTGCCCTTCCTCGCAAGCAGCTCGTCAAGCGCATGTGCCTGCGGAACCGTTCTCGGGAACCCGTCGAGAATGAACCCCTTGGCACAGTCCCGCTGTTCAATGCGATCAGCGACGACACCACAGATGACCTCGTCGGAAACGAGCTTGCCAGCATCCATGATCGCCTTGGCCTGCTTGCCGATCTCTGTTCCGGCGGCCACTGCTTCGCGAAGCATGTCACCGGTAGAGAGATGCGCCAACCCATAGGCTTCCCTGATGCGCGTCGCCTGGGTGCCCTTGCCCGCTCCCGGCGGTCCGAAAAGTATGATATTGATCACCGACGTCCCCTCAGTCTCGCTTTCTTGATGAGCCCTTCATACTGATGAGCGATCAGATGTGACTGGATCTGCGCCACCGTGTCCATGGTGACAGAGACGACGATCAGAAGACTGGTGCCGCCGAAATAGAACGGAACCGCATATTGCGAGATCAGGATTTCGGGGAGAATACAAACCGCCGCCAGATAGGCTGCCCCCACCACGGTGAGTCGGGTGAGAACATAGTCCAGATATTCAGCAGTACGCTGCCCCGGTCGAATGCCGGGAATGAAGCCGCCATGCTTCTTGAGATTGTCCGCTGTCTCCTGTGGATTGAAGACGATGGACGTGTAGAAGAACGCAAAGAACACGATCAGGCCGATATAGAGAAGCAGAAACAACGGTTGACCGCGACCGAGCAGTGCACTGATCGCCGACAGGATACCCGACCCACTACCCGGCCCGGCGAAGCTCCCCAGTGTCGCCGGCAACAGAAGGAGGGAACTGGCAAAGATCGCTGGAATAACACCCGATGTGTTGAGTTTGAGCGGCAGATGGGAACTTTCCCCACCGAACATCCGGTTTCCCTGTTGCCGCTTGGGGTACTGCACGAGGATACGCCGCTGCGCACGCTCCATGTAGACGATGAACGCTATGACGGCGATTGCCAGGATCAGGATGAAGAGGATCAGCAGTGTCGATATCGCACCTGTACGCCCGAGTTCGAAAAGGCTGGCGATGGCACTCGGCAACTGGGCGATGATACCGGTGAAAATGATGAGAGATATGCCATTGCCGATACCACGGGCAGTAATCTGCTCGCCGAGCCACATCAGGAACAGCGTTCCACCAACGATCGTGATGACCGTGGTCGCACGGAAGAAGATCCCCGGATCGATGACCGCAGAACCAGCAGGGCCCTGCATGGCTTCCAGTCCGGCCGAAAGGCCATAGGCCTGAAAAGCCGCCAGCAACACTGTAAGATAGCGGGTGTACTGATTGATCTTCTTGCGCCCGCTCTCACCTTCCTTTTTCAGCGCTTCGACTGTCGGCGAAATCGCCGTCATGAGCTGCATGATGATGGAAGCTGAAATGTAGGGAAGGATACCGAGCGCGAAAATTGACATGCGTTCCAGCGCACCGCCGGCGAACATGTTGAACATGCCCATGATACCGCCGGC
>JAGREZ010000005.1:5872-9573 GCA_020446285.1 Geminicoccaceae bacterium | reverse complement strand
GTAAACGATCAAACATCCCAGTGCGAACCAGATACGCCGCTTGAGTTCCGTAGCCTTTGCAAAGACACCGAAATTCAGATTGGCTGCCAGCTGTTCCGCAACGGATGCCATGATCTACGCTCTCAGCCCTCGTTTTCCCCGGACGCGGTCGACCTGCCGGCCACGACCACACGGCCACCCGCCTTCTCGACCGCCGCAATCGCCGATGCAGAGGCGCCCGAAACCTCGATGGTCAGCGCCTTGCTCAATTCACCACGTCCAAGCAGACGGACACCATCCAGCGCCCGTCGCAGGATCCCGGTCTTGACCAACAGATCTGCGTCGACTGTCGTCCCTGCCTCGATCCGACCGCCCTCAACCGCCTTTTCCAGCGTCTCGAGATTTACGATGGCATAGCTTGCACGGCCCGGATTCTTGAAACCACGCTTGGGTAACCGCCGATATATCGGCATTTGCCCGCCCTCGAAGTAGCGGGCGGCGCCACCACTGCGCGCTTTCTGGCCCTTGTGTCCCTTGCCCGACGTCTTGCCGGTACCGGAACCGATACCCCGCCCGATCCGCTTGGCGGGCTTTCGGGCGCCGTCATTGTCACGCAACTCGTTCAGTCGCATTATCTATCTCCGCGTCAGCCGCTGACGCGCTCGACGTCAAGCAGGTGTTTTACCTTCTCGATACGCCCGCGATTATTCGGTGTATCCTCGACGATCCTCGTGCGGTGGAGTTTGTTCAGTCCGAGCGCCACAAGGGTCTTGCGCTGATAGGACGGGCGTCCGATCGGACTGCCGGTCTGTGTAATCCTGATTCTGTCTGCCATCCCTAGGCCTACTCCGACTTGGCCTGTTCGGCCCCGCTGTCACCGTCACGACGGCCGACGATATCACTGACCTTGCGCCCACGCTTCGCAGCAATGGTCCGCGGCGACTCCATACCCCGCAACGCGGCGAACGTCGCCTTCACCATATTGTGGGGATTGGAGCTCCCCTTCGACTTGGCCACGACATCGCCTATACCAAGCGCCTCGAACACCGCGCGCATCGGTCCACCGGCGATAATTCCGGTGCCTGGAGGAGCCGAACGGAGCAGAACTCGTCCTGCACCGAAACGCCCCACTGTATCATGGTGGAGAGTGCGGCCCTGCCGAAGCGGGACCCGGATCATCGACCGCTTGGCCTGTTCCGTCGCCTTGCGCACCGCTTCGGGAACCTCGCGCGCCTTGCCACTGCCATAGCCGACACGGCCCTTGCCGTCACCAACAACAACCAGAGCGGAAAAACCGAAGCGCCTGCCACCCTTCACCACCTTGGCGACACGGTTGACATTAACCAGACGATCAGTGAGCTCCGAATCTTGGCGATCCTCGTCCCTGCGACCACGTGCCATCTCAAACCCTCACTAAAAAACCAGACCGGCTTCACGCGCGGCTTCGGCAAGCGCCTTCACCCGTCCATGAAAACGGTAGCCACCGCGATCGAATACAACCTCGCCAATGCCGGCTTCCTTCGCGCGACGGGCCAGCAATTCACCGACCTTCTTGGCAGCGTCACTGTCCGCCCCGTTCTTGAGCTCGGAGCGGAGATCCTTGTCAAGCGATGACGCTGCGGCAAGAGTCCGCCCTGCGTAATCATCAATGACCTGGCCATAGATATGCCGCCCGGAACGGAAAACCGAAAGTCGCGGCCGCCCCTTCGATCGCTGCCGAAGCGAGAACCTTGTCCGAGCCTGGCGTCTTTGATGTTTCTTCCTGGAATCCAGCATGATTACTTCTTCTTGCCTTCCTTGCGCAGGATCGTTTCATCCGAATAACGGATACCTTTGCCCTTGTAGGGCTCGGGCTTGCGAAAAGCCCTGATCTCCGAGGCGATCTGGCCCACGCGCCGTTTTTCCGCGCCAGTAATCCTGATCGCCGTTGGAGATTCACAGATGATTTTCACATCGTCAGGAATGGCGAACTTGATGTCGTGGCTGTAACCAAGTTGGAGGTTCAGCATCTTCCCGTCGACAGCAGCGCGATATCCGACACCGGCAATGACGAGTTCACGCGTGAACCCCGCGCTGACTCCTGTCACCATGTTCTGCACCAGCGACCGCGACAGACCCCACATCTGACGCCCGCGCTTGTCCTGCTTGAGGGGCGCTACCGCAATTCTGTCATCATCCTGCTCGACAGAAACCTCAGGGGGAAGAGTCTCGGAAAGCTCACCGAGCTTGCCCTTCACACTGACATTCTGCCCATCGATCGTGACCGTAACCCCCGAGGGCACAGTCACCGGGTGTTTACCGATACGCGACATGATCAAAACACCGTGCAGAGAATTTCGCCGCCGACATGTTGTTCGCGCGCTTCATTATCCGAAATGACACCACGCGGAGTCGACAGGATGGCGATCCCAAGGCCGTTGTAAACCTGCGGGAGATCCTTCACCCCCGCATAAATCCTCCGGCCCGGTCGGCTGACCCGCTTGAGACTGCGGATGACCGGTTCGCCATTGTGATATTTGAGTTCGATCGAGAGCTCCCGTTTTGCCGGATCATCCTCGTGAGTGTCGTAGCCGCGGATATACCCTTCGCGACGAAGAACCTCGAGAACGTTCTGGCGGAGCTTCGACAAGGGTGAACGGACGGTGCTCTTGTGCGCCATCTGCCCGTTTCTGATCCGTGTCAGCATATCGCCGAGCGGGTCGCTCATGGACATGGTTCTGCTCCCGCCTTACCAGCTAGCCTTCACCACGCCCGGGACCAGACCTTCCGAGGCCAGGTCTCGAAGCGCGATGCGCGACAAGCCGAATTTCCTGTAATAACCGCGCGGACGACCGGTCAGGTTGCACCGATTGCGGACACGAATCTTGGAACTGTTGCGCGGCAACTTTGCCAAGGCCAGAACCGCTTCAAAACGGTCTTCCGGATCACCTTCCTTGTTGGCGATGACCGCCTTCAGCTCGGCACGCTTGCCGGCGTATCTCTCGACCATCTTGCGACGACGATTGTTCTTCTCGACCATGCCTTTCTTGGCCATGCCGAAAATCTCCCTATTTACGGAACGGCATGTCGAAACCGCGGAGAAGCTCGCGAGCCTCATCGTCGGTCTGGGCCGTCGTGCAAATGATGATGTCCATCCCCCGCATCTCATCCACCTCATCATAATTGATTTCAGGGAAGACGATCTGCTCCTTGAGACCGAAGGCATAGTTGCCGCGTCCATCGAAACTCTTATCCGAGATCCCGCGAAAGTCGCGAACACGCGGAAGCGCTATGGTCACGAGCCGATCGAGAAACTCGTACATCCGCTCACGGCGAAGCGTTACCTTGGCGCCGATGGCCATGCCCTCGCGAAGCTTGAAGTTGGCTACCGATTTTCTGGCCCGGCAGGTGTAAGGCTTCTGACCGGTAATCTTCGTCAGTTCGGTAACGGCATTGGTCAGCTTCTTGCTGTCAGAGACTGCCTTGCCAACCGCCATATTGACGACGATTTTATCCAGCCGCGGTACCTGCATCGGATTTTCGTAGCCGAACTTCTCGGTGAGAGCCTTGCGGACGACATCGTCGTAATGTTCTTTCAAGCGTGCCATTGTCCGTTCCTCAGCGATCGATGATCTCACCGGAGCGCTTGGCGAAGCGCACCTTCCGGCCATCTTCGAGGGTCTTGAAGCCGACCCGGGTCGCCCGGCCGTCCCCAGGATCGACATGCGCGACATTGGAGACCG
>JAGREZ010000005.1:5166-5739 GCA_020446285.1 Geminicoccaceae bacterium | reverse complement strand
CCCCTTGGAACGTCCGGTAGTCACAACCACCCTGTCGCCCTTTCTGACTTTCGCCGCCATCAGAGGACCTCCGGAGCCAGGCTGATGATCTTCATGAACCGCTTGGCGCGAAGTTCGCGTGTTACCGGTCCGAAAATACGCGTTCCGATGGGCTCGCCGGCATTGTTGATGAGCACCGCAGCATTCTTGTCGAAACGTATGGCCGTACCATCCGCTCGATGAATTTCCTTGGCCGTACGCACGATCACGGCACGATGAACGTCACCTTTTTTCACACGTCCTCGTGGTATGGCCTCTTTGACCGCAACGACAATCACATCACCAATGGATCCCCATTTGCGATGCGACCCACCGAGCACGCGAATGCACTGCACACGCCTTGCACCAGAATTGTCGGCAACATCGAGATTGCTTTCCGGCTGGATCATGACTGGTCTCCAACACCAGCCGTTGAGGTTTGCGACTCGTCGGACGAGTCGATCAGAACCTCCCAGCGCTTGGTCTTCGAAATCGGCCGACATTCGCGAATGCGTACGACATCACCAATTTTGAACGCATTGGTATCATCATGGG
>JAGREZ010000005.1:0-5117 GCA_020446285.1 Geminicoccaceae bacterium | reverse complement strand
ACCGTCTTGTCGCCCTTGTCGCTGACTACCGTTCCCTGCAGAACGCGCCTAGGCATCTCTCTCTCCTCAGCCTACCGAACCAGCCGCCGACCCCTCTGTCGGACGACGCTCATGCAGGACGGTCATGATCCGCGCTATATCGCGGCGAACTTCGCGCATCCGCGAAGTGCTTTCCAGCTGCCCCGTGGCCTTCTGGAAGCGAAGATTGAACTGCTCCTTCTTGAGCTGGAGAAGCTGGTCGTTCAGCTGATCCACACTCTGCGCGCGCACTTCACCGGCCTTCATCGATCAGACCTCCTGCACGCGGCGGATGAACCGGGTATTGACCGGAAGCTTTGCGGATCCGCGACGAATGGCCTCCTCCGCCAGATCGCCCGGCACCCCGTCGATCTCAAACATGATCCGTCCCGGCTTGACCGGAGCAACCCAGAACTCGACCGAGCCTTTTCCCTTGCCCATCCGGACCTCCGCTGGCTTCTTCGATACCGGCTTGTCCGGAAAGATACGGATCCACACACGTCCCGCGCGTTTGAGATGACGTGTGATCGCACGACGGGCCGCCTCGATCTGACGGGCGGTGATCCGTCCCGGTTCGGTCGCTTTCATCCCAAATGCGCCAAAATTCAGCGCTGATCCGCCTTTGGCAAGACCGTGAATACGGCCCTTGTGCGCCTTGCGAAACTTCGTTCTCTTCGGTTGCAACATCGATCGGTTTCCTTAGCCCCGGCCAGGACCTTGCTCGTTCATTCGCTTCTCGAAGGCCATCGGATCATGTTCCATGATCTCGCCTCGGAAGATCCACACCTTGATACCGCAGGTTCCATAGGCGGTATTCGCCCGCGCGCGACCGAAATCTACATTCGCCCGAAGCGTGTGAAGCGGCACCCGACCCTCACGATACCACTCGGTACGCGCAATCTCCGCACCTCCCAAGCGACCACCGCAGGTGACCTTGATTCCCTGCGCCCCGATCCGCATGGCCGACTGCACAGCCCGTTTCATCGCCCGCCGGAAGGTAACCCGACGTTCAAGCTGCTGGGCGATATTCTCCGCAACCAGTCGCGCGTCAATTTCCGGCTTACGCACCTCAACGATGTTGAGATGGACGTCGCCCTTGCACATCTGCGAAAGCTGCTTGCGGAGAGTCTCGATCTCCTGCCCTTTCTTGCCAATAACCACGCCGGGACGAGCCGAGTAGAGCGTGATCCGCGCCCGCTTCGCCGGGCGTTCGATTACGATCCGGCTCAGAGCAGCCTGCGCAAGGCGCTTCTGCAGGAATTCTCGGATGCGCAGATCCTCGTCCAGCATGGATGCGTAATCGCCATCACCATACCATCTGGAATCCCAGGTCCGGTTGATACCGAGACGAAGCCCGATCGGATTGACTTTCTGCCCCATCAGGCTGCCTCCTCGTTCATTTCACGGACAACGATCCGAAGCTTGCTGAAGGGCTTTACGACACGGCTGGCCCGCCCACGGGCACGCGGTCGAAAACGCTTCATGAGCATGTGCTTGCCAACACTGGCCTCGGCAACGACAAGCCGATCCACGTCGAGCCCGTGATTGTTCTCGGCATTCGCAATAGCTGCCTCAAGCGCCTTCTTGACCGTACCAGCGATCCGTTTCTGGCTGAACTCAAGCGAAATCACTGCCTTTTCGGCGGCCATCCCACGGATCATACCAGCCACGACATTGAGCTTCTGCGGACTCACGCGAACCAGCGTCGCAGTGCTCGACGCCTCGTTTTCGGCCAGCCGCCTCTCTTGCTTCGGCTTGCCCATTCCTATTTCCTCTTCGACTTTTTGTCGACGCCATGACCGAAGTAAGTCCGGGTCGGAGCGAACTCGCCAAACTTGTGACCAACCATGTTCTCGGTCACATAGACCGGAATGAACTTCTTGCCGTTATAAACGGCAAAGGTAAGGCCTATGAAATCCGGCATGATGGTCGAACGTCTCGACCATGTCTTGATGATCTCGTTGCGACCCGAGGATTTTGCTTTCTCGGCCTTGTCGAAGAGATAACCGTCGACGAACGGACCTTTCCATACAGCGCGGGGCATTGTTCGTCAGCCTCCTCTCTTCTTGGCGACATGGCGACTGCGGATGATGAAGGTGTCGGTCTTCTTGTTCGAACGGGTCCGACGTCCCTTGGTGGGCTTGCCCCAGGGAGTCACCGGATGACGCCCACCTGATGTTCGCCCTTCACCACCGCCATGCGGGTGATCGATCGGGTTCATCACCACACCGCGCACATGCGGACGCTTGCCCAGCCAACGCTTGCGCCCGGCTTTTCCAAGGTTGATGTTCTGATGGTCCGGATTGGATACCGCCCCGATCGAAGCCATGCAGCGCGATGCGACAACACGGATCTCCCCGGAACCGAGCCGGATCTGCGTATAGTCGCCGTCACGACCAACGATCTGTGCATAAGTACCAGCTGACCGGGCCAGCTGTGCGCCTTTTCCCGGTTTAAGCTCGATAGCATGAACGATCGTACCGATCGGAATACCGCTCAGCGGTGCGGCATTGCCAGGCTTCACATCGACACGCGCCGAAGCAATAACGGCATCCCCTTCCTGCAAGCGCTGCGGAGCGAGAATGTACGCCTGTTCACCGTCCTCATAAGTGAGCAATGCGATGAACGCGGTTCGGTTCGGATCATATTCAAGCCGCTCTACTCTCGCCACGACATCAAACTTGTTGCGTTTGAAATCAATGATTCTGTAAGTGCGCTTGTGACCACCGCCGCGCCACCAGACGGTCGTCCGTCCCTGATTGTTGCGGCCACCGGATTTGGAGAGCCCTTCGGTGAGTTTCTTGACAGGCTTGCCCTTGTAGAGTCCGCTTCGATCGACCGTCACCAGTTCTCGCCGGGAAGGACTCGTTGGCTTGTATGTTTTCAATGCCATACCATCAAACTCCCGTCGTCACGTCGATCGACTGACCTTCGGCCAGCGTCACGATGGCTTTCTTGACATCAGAACGCCGCCCGAGACGACCACGGAACCGCTTGGTCTTCCCTTTCTGCACCAGCGTGTTCACTGCCTCGACCGTGACACCGAAGATCTTCTCGACCGCCGCCTTGATTTCCGGCTTGCTCGCATCCGTGCGAACCCGAAACACGACCTGATTGAATTCGGAAACCCTGGTCGACTTCTCGGTGATCACTGGCGAAAGAATGACATCGTAATGTTGTGCCTGGACGCTCACTGGAGCCTCTCCTCAAGAAGCCCGACAGCATCCTGCGTCAACACGAGCGTATCGTGACGGAGAATGTCATACACGTTCGCCCCTTCCTGCGACAGGACATCAACCAGCGGCAGGTTGCGACTGGCCAGCGCAAAGTTGCGCTCGGCTTCACCCGCAACGACGAACAGAACAGAGCTCAATCCAAGCCCCTCAAGCGATCTGCGAAGAACCTTCGTCTTCGGTTCACCGAGCTGTGCCGCATCGATCAGGATCAGCTTGCCATCCTTCGCCTTGCTCGAAAGTGCGGTCCGCAAGCCAAGCTTGCGGATCTTTTTCGGCAAAGCAAAACCGTGATCACGCGGCGTCGGGCCGAAGATGATACCACCGCCGCGAAACATCGTACCGCGCTTCGAACCATGGCGAGCCCGACCGGTTCCCTTCTGCTTGTAGATCTTCGCAGTCGAACCCGCTACTTCACTGCGGCCCTTGACCTTGTGTGTACCGGCCCTACGCCTTGCGAGCTGCCAGCGGACGACCCGATGCAGGATGTCCTCGCGCACATCCAGCCCAAACACCGTATCGCTCAGATCGGCAGTGCCGACCGACTCGCCGGCGAGGTTCCTGACCTCTACCTGCATGACTTACTCCTCATCCTCGCCGACTTCGTACACCTCAAGCTGTTCACCGCGATGCACGATAGCTGCCGGATAGGGTGCATTCTTGGGAAGCGCCTTCTTCTTGGCGTCCGTAACCCGGACAAAACCGCCCTTGGCTCCCGGAACGCCGCCCCGAACCAGGATCAGCCCCTGTTCCGGGTCAACGCCGAAGACCTCGAGATTCTGCATGGTCACCGAAGTGGCGCCCATCTGACCCGCCATCTTCTTGCCCTTGAAAACCTTGCCGGGATCCTGGCACTGACCGGTGGAACCATGCGCACGATGCGAGATCGAAACACCATGACTTGCACGAAGACCGCCGAACCCATGCCGTTTCATCGCACCGGCAAATCCCTTGCCGTGGCTGGTACCGGCGATATCGACATGCTGGCCGGCAACGAAATGACCGACATGCAGGGTTGAACCGACTTCAAGGAGTGCATCGTCGGTCACTCGAAATTCCCAGAGCTTGCGCTTGGGCTCTACTTTCGCCTTGGCGAAATGCCCGCGCATGGCTTTGGAAACGTTCTTCGTCTTGGCCTGGCCGACACCGAGCTGAACAGCACTGTAGCCGTCCTTTTCCGGCGTCCGCACGGCAACGACCTCACAATCGCTGACCTGCAGCACGGTAACCGGCGTGTGACTTCCATCCACGCCGAATACACGCGTCATGCCCACTTTTTTTGCTATCAAGCCGGTTCTCATCGTTCCCGCCCTAAAGCTTGATCTCGACGTCGACACCGGACGCCAGGTCGAGCTTCATGAGCGCGTCCACCGTCTGCGGGGTCGGATTGACAATGTCCAGAAGCCGCTTGTGCGTCCGAACCTCGAACTGTTCACGGCTCTTCTTGTCCACATGAGGACCACGGTTGACCGTAAATCGCTCAATGCGGTTGGGTAGCGGAATGGGACCGCGCACAGCAGCGCCCGTTCGCTTCGCCGTGCCAACGATTTCCCGCACCGACTGATCCAGCACGCGGTGATCGAAAGCCTTCAGGCGGATGCGTATATTTTGAGTGTCCATCTTTGACGGTCCCTAAATCCGCGCTTCTCTCAATCCTCGATGCTGGCGACGACGCCTGCGCCGACGGTGCGTCCGCCTTCGCGGATGGCGAAGCGGAGGCCCTGCTCCATGGCGATGGGGGCGATCAGCTCGACATCCATCGTCACATTGTCGCCCGGCATCACCATCTCGGTCTCCTCCGGCAACTGGATCGTCCCGGTGACATCCGTGGTCCGGAAGAAGAACTGCGGCCGATAGTTGTTGAAG
>JAGREZ010000399.1 GCA_020446285.1 Geminicoccaceae bacterium | reverse complement strand
TATGACCGCATGGCATCGGGCTATGACCGTATGGCATCGGGTTATGACCGCATGGCGTCGGGCTATGACCGCATGGCGTCGGGCTACGATCGCATGGCCTCGGGCTATGACCGCATGGCGTCAGGCTATGACCGTATGGCGTCGGGCTACGACCGTTACGCCCGCTGAGCGGAACCGGACGGTAATCCACATGAACGAAGGGCGGTGAAGACGGAGCCGGGCTTTCAGTGAAGCCCGGCTCTTTTCAGTCCCTCGATCAGCCGCGCTCGCCGCTCCTCGTGACGGTGGGGCGGCACGGTGGCCCAGTGATCGACCGTGAAGTCCGGGTCGCGTGCGAGGATCCGGCGGGCGATGCGGCCGGCTTCCTCGTCATTGCCGAGATGGGCATGCGAGGCCGCGAGCAGCCGCATTCCCTGGGACGGGTCGCGCATGCGCGAGAGCGCCTCGATGACATGCTCGTATTCGCCGAGTGCGAAGAACGCATCGCCGAGCGCCCAGAAATAATGGTCCGGTGTGAAGGGATTGAGGCGTATCGCCCGCTCGATCAGTTTCAGTGATTCGCGCGGATCGCCGGCATAGACGAGGGCGTCGGCATATTCGACGATCATGTCGGCATCGTTGGCGTTGAGTTCCAGCGACTGGCGGTAGGCGGCGAGCGAGGGATCGTGCTGGCGCTGGTAGAGGAGGGCGAAGCCGAGCTCCGAATAGCCGCGCGAATCCGCCGGATCGGACGACACCGCCGTTCGTGCCAGCTCCACCGCCTTGGCCAGACATGCCTTCGGATCGTCATGCCAGCGATAGCGCCAGGCAAGATTGAAGGTTCGCGACAGACCGGCGAAGGCCCGGCCATAGCCGCGATCGAGTTCGGTCGCCTGTTCGAACAGGCGCAGCGCTTGGGTGTTGGTCTCTCGACGGTACAGGAGCACCAGTTCATGCGCGCGCAGGGTCAGTCCGTAGGCTTCGATGCCCGGGACGTGCTGCCGGTCGAGCTTCTGCCGCTCGACCGTGCTGATCTGCAGGAAGAGCTGCGATGCGACCTGACTCGTCACATCGTCCTGGAATTCGAAGATTTCCTGCAGCGTGCCGTCGTAATGCTGCGCCCAGACGGTCATGTTGGTCTCGGCCTCGACCAGCTGGACGCGCACGCGAATGCGCGGCCCCGCCCGCTGCATCGTGCCGTTGACGATGTAGCGCGCACCGAGTGCTGCACCGACATCCGACCGCGCGAGTTCGGTATTGCGGAACATGAAGCTCGAATGGCGGGCGATGACCGCGAGATCGCGAAAGCGCGACAGGCTGGAGACGATATCCGAGGCCATGCCGTCGCAAAGGTGGCTGTCGGCGGGGTCGCCGGAAAGGTTGGTGAAGGGCAGGACCGCGACCGAGAGCTCGTATCGCTTGCCGACATCGGCGGGAAGGTCCGCCGGATCCGCCGCCTGCACGGATTCCGGCTCTGGCATCGGCAGGTCGAGATCCACCGAGAAGAGCTGGATGGGCTCGTCGAGATTGTGCATGACCGGGCGGCCGATGGAGCGGAGCCTGAGATCGGCATTCCGCTTCAGTGCCGCGTGCAGCTGCTCGGAAATGCAGATGCCGCCGGGAAGGGCGCGTGACTGGATGCGGGCGGCGATGGCAAGCGTGAGGCCATGCACACGGCCGTCACGTTCGACCACCGATCCCCGATGGATGCCGATGCGAAAGCAGAGCGGATCCTTGCCGGCATGCCAGACCGCGTCGTGGCCGAAGTCGCGCTGGATCGAAAGGGCGAAGTTCAGTGCCGAATCGGCATGCTCGAAGATCGACATGACGCCGTCGCCGGCCGTGTCGATGATGCTGCC
>JAGREZ010000398.1 GCA_020446285.1 Geminicoccaceae bacterium | reverse complement strand
ACTGGCGGGCGACGAAGATCGGCAGCTTGACGTGCAGCTTGATCTCGCACATCTCGAACGGGCTCGTGTGCCGGTGGCGCATGAGATAGTTGATGAGCCCGCGATCGTTGCTGACATGCTTGGTACCCCTGCCATAGGAAACGCGCGCGGCCTGAACGATGGCGGCATCGTCGCCCATATAGTCGATGACGCGGATGAACCCCTGGTCGAGTACCGGCAGTGGCTCGAAGAGAATCTCCTCGAGTGCGGCAACCGTCACCCGTCTCGTCTCGGCGCGGTGCTCGCGTTGTTCGGCGATTTCCTGCTCTTGCCCGGCGGTCAAGGTCATGCGCTGAGTACCCCAAGATGGTTGTTCAACTGTCGAGCGACGTGGTCGCCTCTTTAAGCGGGCTTGGCAAGGTATTATATAGGGAGTGCCGGAGCGATCCGGCTATGGCGATAAACGCAGTTCGGAATAGGCGTTGCGGACCCGGGGGCAGAGCCCGGCGCCTCCACCAAATCCCCTTGAAGGGGACTGAGGGGGCGAATCAGGATCGACGTGCGTAATAAAGGGACGTGCTTTCGCTCGGCATGGTATCCGCCGTTATCGGGCCAAACCTTAGAAGTGCCAACGATAACCGTGAGGCCTTCGCTGCCGCTGCCTAATCAGCAGCTGTAAGCGCGGCTGGTGAGAGCCGGGCAACAGAATCTCACCGAAAAGTCCCCGGAGCTTCGGCACCGGGGCGCGGTCCGGGGGGCACCGGGCAACAGAAGCCCCCCATTTCGGTTTTTGCCTGGCGATGTTCCTTGAAACGGGTGAAAATCGCGGGTGGGGATTTTGGCGGAGCGTTCATGCACCGGGAAACGATCGAATACGGCCTTCTGGTGGAAACCGCTCTGCGTCAGGTGGTGCGCGATGTGCTCGGCAAGCTGCAGCGCGACGAGGTCGCCCAGCCGCATCATTTCTACATCACCTTCCGCACGACCCATTCCGGTGTGGACATTCCGGACTATCTGCATGAGCGCTATCCGGGCGAGATGACCATCGTCCTGCAGCACCAGTACTGGAATCTCGAAGTGGGCGAGACCGGCTTCTGCGTGACGCTCAGCTTCAACGACAAGCAGGAGCGGCTCGTCATTCCCTATGAGGCGATCAAGGTGTTCGCCGATCCGGGCGTCGAATTCGGCCTGCAATTCACGGTCGAGGTGGACGAGGAAGCGGATGAAGCCGAGGAGCGCGATGACGCCCCCATCCGCCTCGAACGGAAGTCTCCGGCCATCGTCCGGGAGCGGGGCGACGCGGGCGCATCCGAAACGAATGCGACGGACGGTCGCGAGGCGGTCGCCGACGGCGATGATTCGGACGGCGATGATGCGGACGAACAGGACGGCAAGGCCGGCGCCAACATCGTCGCGCTCGACCGTTTCCGCAAGAAATAGCGTGGTCATGTCGACCGCAACCTGAGAACGGTTGTGTTGGCGGCAAGCCGCATATCGAATGAACGATCAGGAGCGGGGGAACAGATGCGGAGCCATGCGATTGCGGCCATTCCGGGCGACGGAATCGGTATCGAGGTCATCGACGCGGGCCGTGCGGTGCTCGATGTCCTGGCAGAACGTGACGGCGGCTTCAGGTTCGAATTCGAGACCTTCGACTGGGGTTCGGCCCGCTACAGATCGGCCGGCGCCCTGATGCCCGAGGACGGGCTCGAGCGGATCCGCGACAAGGACGCCATCTATTTCGGCTCGGTCGGTGCGCCGGACGTGCCCGATCATGTGACCCTCTGGGGTCTTCGCCTCGCCATCTGTCAGGGCTTCGACCAGTATGCCAATGTCCGGCCGACGAGGATCCTTGCGGGTATCACGAGCCCGCTTCGCGATGTCGGCCCCGACGATCTCGACTGGGTGATCGTCCGCGAGAACAGCGAAGGCGAGTATGCGGGGCAGGGCGGGCGATCGCATCGCGGACATCCCGAGGAAATTGCCACCGAGGTCTCCATCTTCACCCGCAGCGGCGTGGAGCGGATCATGCGCTTCGCCTTCGGACTGGCGCGCTCACGGCCCAGAAAACACCTGACCGTGGTGACCAAGTCGAATGCCCAGCGGCACGGCATGGTCATGTGGGACGATATCGCCCGCGAGGTCGCGGCGGATTTCGGTGATGTGACGGTGGACAAGATGCTGGTCGACGCCATGACGGTGCGCATGACCATGCAGCCGCAAAGTCTCGATACCATCGTTGCAACCAATCTCCATGCCGACATCCTTTCCGATCTCGCCGCAGCGCTCGCCGGATCCATCGGCATCGCACCCACTGCCAACATCGATCCCGAACGTCGCTTTCCCTCCATGTTCGAACCCATTCACGGTTCCGCCTTCGACATTACCGGAAAGGGTATCGCCAATCCCGTCGGCAGCTTCTGGAGTGCCGTCATGATGCTCGATCATCTCGGCGAACAGCCGGCGGCACAGCGTCTGATGCGGGCGATCGAGCGCGTCACCGCCGATCCGTCGCTGCACACCCCCGATCTTGGCGGAAAGGCGACCACAAAGGATGTCACCGACGCCGTGATCGCCGCCATTCGTGGTGACAATCTCTGAGCTTGAGCAATCAGCACTCAGCGATCAGCGCAGGTCGACGGTTTCGACATTGATGCGGACGCGGCCGCCATCGGCTGTCTGTTCCCGCCAGTCGCGGTGATTGAGGACGACGCCGTCGGCGCGCGTCCTTTCGATCATCGCCGGATCGATCTCGGCCTTGACCCAGCAACATTGGTCGGCCATGCCCGATGCGATGACGCCCGTTGCGGGCCAGCCATCGTCGGGTGGGCCGTAGAGGCCGGCGGCGCCGACATTGACATCGATCGCCGGAGACCAGGCCGCTGGACCCACGGTCGGGCTCTGGACGACGAGGCACTGGTTTTCCAGCGCGCGGGCCTGCGCGGCGATCCGCACGCGCCAGTAGCCAGCCTCGGTTTCGGTGCAGGAGGGAACGAGCAGGATCACGGCACCGGCCTCGCAGACTGCCCGCGCGAGTAGCGGAAATTCACTGTCATAACAGATCAGGACGCCGATCCGGCCAAGCGTGGTATCGAACAGGCGCATCGTTTCGCCGCCGCTGCGGATACCCCATGTCTCGCGCTCGAAACGGGTCATGATCTGCTTGTCCTGAAAGCCCGAGCGGCCGTTGGGAGCGTGCAGGAAGGCGCGGTTGACGAATTGTCCGTCCGCCGTTTCGACGGGAAGCGAGCCCTGCAGGATATGGACGCCATGCTGCCGGGCGAGGCTGGCGTGATGGCTCACAGCATCCGTGACGAAGGCCTGCATGCCGCGGATCGAGCCGGCGAGATCGCCCACCGTTTCATCATCGAGCAGGCCGGCGAGTTCCATTCCGGCATATT
>JAGREZ010000397.1 GCA_020446285.1 Geminicoccaceae bacterium | reverse complement strand
GGCGTGCATCTCGACGCTCGCCAGATCGTCCAGGATCGCCGGGATGTCGGCCAGCGACGGCCAGTTGTATTGGATGTTCTGGCGCGTCGTGAAATGGCCGTAGCCCTTGTCCCACCGGTCGGCGATCATCGCCAGCTGCCGCATCTGCCGGCTGTTCAGCGTGCCATAGGGAACGGCGACCCGCAGCATGTAGGCGTGCAGCTGAAGATAGAGCCCGTTCTGCAGGCGAAGCGGGCGGAACTCGTCCTCGGTCAGCGCGCCGGATATACGGCGTTCGACCTGATCGCGAAAGATCGCCACCCGGTCACGAACGAAGCCCGCGTCGAATTCGTCATAGCGATACATGTCAACGCACTCCCGAAAGGCTCTGGCGTCCGAGATCCGGACGCACCGAAGGTCCGCGCTCGCGAAAGCGTTCGCGATAGTGCACCGGCTGCGGTCCACCTTCATCGTCGATACTGACAGCCACGAGACAGGGGCCGACGACACGCGCCGGCTGATCCGCCAATGCGAGCAGCGCCTGTGCCTGCGCCTCGTCCCGGGCAATGGCGGCATCGACGAGACGCCGCGTCCATTCCCGGCCGGCATCGAGATAGACGACATCCCCCTCGATCAGATCGTTGGCACTCACGATCTGCGGTTCGAACGTTTTCGCCATTTACTGGACCCCTTCGGCAAACCGGTTCCGGCAAGTTTCGACTTCGCTGACGGCGCGGCGCGGCGACAGACCGAGAAAGATGATGGCCGGGCCGGTGATCCCCTTGTCGGCGATGGCGTGCGGCAGTTCCGCGAGCGTCGTCGAAACGATCGCCTCATCCGCTCTCGAAGCGTTTTCGACCACGGCAAGGGGCGTTGCCGGCGACGCGCCGAACAGCAGCAGCCGCCCCTGCAGGAAGCGTGCGGCGCGCACCCCCATATAGATGCAGGCAACCGCACCGGGCTTCGCCAGTTCACGCCAGTCATGTTCGGCGAGGCCGTCGATATCGTGGCCGGTAAGGATCCTGATGCCGGAATTGCGCCGCCTTCGCGTGAGCGAGACCCGGGCACTCGCCGCCGCCGCCATCGCCGAGGTGATGCCCGGAACGATCTCGAAGGCGATACCGGCAGTGTCGAGCGCGTCCATTTCCTCGTCCAGCCGGCCGAAGATCGCCGGATCGCCGGACTTGAGACGGACGACGAAGGCACCGTCGCGGGCATGATCGACGATGAGCCGGTTGATGTCGTCCTGCGACCAGCTCGCCCCGAACGGCGTCTTGCCAACCTCGACCCGCACCGCCTCGCGCCGCGCCAGTTCCAGCACCTCGTGCGATACGAGCCGATCGTGAATGACGATATCGGCCTCATGCAGCAGCCGGCGGGCCTTGAGCGTGAGCAGTTCGGCATCACCCGGCCCGGCGCCGATGATGGCCACACGCCCCTCGGTCTTCGCCTGCCAGTCGGTGGATTCAACCAGTTCCTCGAGCGCTTGCAGGGCCGCCGCCTCACCGCCATCGCGCAAGGCCCGCGGTCCCGCATCCTCGAAGAACCGGGTCCAGAAATCGCGGCGGACGGCGCCGCCCGGGAACGGGTCGAGTCGCTGGCGGAAGGTTCCGGCGATCCGCGCGAGCGGGCCGAGATCGCCCGCCAGCCGTTCCTCGAGATCGGCCTTGATGCGGCGGGCGAGGACGGGTGCCGTGCCTTCCGTGCCGATGGCGATGGTGACCGGGTCGCGGTCGACGAGCGCCGGGGTGATGAACTGGCTTGCCGAGAGATTGTCGACGATATTGACGAGCGCTCCCGCCTCGCGGCCGATTCCGGCGGCGCGTGCATCCTCGCGCGGGTCGCCGGATGCGGCATAGAACAGGCGGGCGCCATCGGCATCGCCGGGCCCGATCGCTCGCTCGACGAGCCGCAACCGCCCTTCATCCGCC
>JAGREZ010000396.1 GCA_020446285.1 Geminicoccaceae bacterium | reverse complement strand
GGCCGCACCACTCGGCCCAGAAGTCAACAACGACAGGCTTCGACGCCTTGAGAACGTCTGCGTCGAAACCGGTATCGGTCGTGTGCGAAACTGTCATGACTACGGCCATCCTCGCCAGAAAGCGGGGCGAAGCCCCCTGAATATCCAAGTTTCCCGGATTCTAGTGGTTCACGCGCGACGCCGTCAAGCTGGCGCGTCGGTCCGTGCGGCATTCGGCGCATGGCGCTCCAGCAGTTCGGCCGGAATCTCCATGATTGCCGGAACCACGGTCCAGACCAGAGCGGCGACAATGGTGCGTTGGGGGAAGATTTCCCCGAGCAGCGCCGCATAGGCCGCAAGCTGGCGGAGATAGGCGAGCGGAACGCGGTCCAGCGAAGCGGGCGGTCGTCGGTTGGTCTTGAAATCGACGATCATCACGCGGTCCGGTTCGATGGCGATACGGTCGATCTGGCCGCTGATGACGAGATCGCCGATCCGTCCGATGATCGGCTGTTCGGCGAGGCTGCCGGGCCGGAACACCGGTTCCAGCCCCGGCAGGTCGAGCACGGCGCGAACCTCGCAGGCGATCCCCGCCGGCAGGCGCGAGAGATGTTCTTCCCGGCCATGCGGGGGAATATCGGCGAGCCGGTGCAGGAGCGCGTGCATCCGAAGGCCGAATTCCAGCGCGTCGGTGGTGCCGGAGGCGGGCGAGGTCGAGACCGAGACATCCTCCGCCATCCGGGTCGGGGCGAGCGGACGGGTCGCCGGCGGTTCGGGCCCAACCGGGGTCCTGGCCCAGTCCGGCAGCGCCGGCACCGTCTCCGGCAGCGTTTCATGGTCACCGGCTGACGAAGCCGGCGTTCCATGACGCAGGACCAGCACGCCGTCCTCGCCGGTTTCGGCACCGAGCCTTTCCATCGCCGCCTTGACGATGCCGTGCCAGCTGTCGGCCGGGTCGCCGCTGCGCGCACCGGCCCAGCCGGCGATCAGGAGTTCGTCCTTGGCACGGGTGAGCGCGACATAGAGGAGCCTGCTGGCCTCTTCCTCGCGGCGCCCGTCGGCCGCCGCGACAAGATCGCCGGTAAGGGCGTCGCGATCCTCTTTCCGCGCACGCCAGAAGGGAATACCGCTGGCCGGATCGACGATGATCTTCCCCCGTTCGTTCGCCCTGCGCGGTCCGGCATCGGCGATCACGACGAGGGGCGCCTCGAGCCCCTTCGAGCCGTGCACGGTCATGACCCGGATCTCGTCGCGTGCCGGCTCGGGATCCCGCTTGAGGCTGCCCGTGTCCATCGTCAGCCAGTGCAGGAAGCCCTGAAGCGTGGCGGGATGTCCCTGCTCGAAATCCAGTGCCTGACCGAGGAAGGCCTCGACGGGTTCGGCCGCATCCGGCCCGAGCCGGGCGAGCAGGCGTTCGCGCCCGCCTTCGGCAAGAATGAGCGTGAACAGTTCGAAGGGCGGCATGAAATCGGCGCGGTCCAGCCAGGTCTCGAAACGCGCGAACGCTTCGGTGTAACGCTCGCGCTTGCGGCGAAAATTCTCGTGGAGCGTGCGTTTGCCCCGGTCGAAGGCCAGATCGAAGAGCGCATCCTCGTCGAGCCCGATGAGCGGACTCCTGAGCAGGCAGGCAAGGTTCAGATCGTCTTCGGCCAGCAGCAGCGCCTGACCGAGCGCCATGAGATCGCGCACCGCGATGTGGTCGGTGAGGCCGAGGCGGTCGGCGCCGGCAACCGGTATGCCGCGCTTCTTGAGCGCCGAGATCGTCAGTTCCTGAATACGCCCGCGCCTCGATACGAGAATGAGAACGTCGCTGGGGCGAAGGCGCCGTTTCGTCGAAGCCAGCGGTGCCGGATCCGCCAGCCGCCGCTCGATGTCGCGGGCGAGCCTGCGCGCGAGCAGTTCCTCGACACCCGGCCGCCAGTTGCGCGCATCGGGAAGCGCCCATGGCTCCCGTATCTCATCACCATCGACCGGCTCCATGAGCGGCCAGAGGGTGATGCACCCCTCGTCATTGGGGCGCGAACTTTCATGCGGCCGAAAATCTCCATCGCCCAGAACGCCGGCACGAAAGCTGTCCTCGCCGAGCAAACTGTCGACCAGTGAGAGAAGGGTCGCATTGCTGCGGAACGAGACCTCGAGCCGTTCGTCGCGCAACTCCATGCGTTCGCCGATGCGCCTGCGCACGGCATGGAAGTTCGCCAGATCGGCGCCCTGAAAGCTGTAGATGGACTGTTTCTCGTCACCAACGACGAAAAGCGTGCGCGGGTGGTCATGTGCGCCCTCGCCCGCGGCGATTTCCTCGACCAGCTGTTCGATCACCGCCCACTGCGCCGGACTCGTGTCCTGCGCCTCGTCGACGAGAATATGCCCGATCCGCGCATCCAGCTTGAAGAGCACCCATTCGCGGCGATCCGGGCGGGACAGGAGCCGAGCGGCCTCATGGATGAGATCGTCGAAATCGAGCGCGCCTTCCCGTTCCTTGGCCTCGCGATAATCCCGCAGCAGCGCCTCCGCCACCGTGAGCATGGCCGCACCACGCAAGGCGATCTGTGCGGCCGCGATCTGCATGTCGAGACGCTGGATACGGGCCTGTTCGAAAATCAGCGCCTTATTTGCCGCCGGATGAGCCTCGCCTACGGCCTTGGTCATCAGTTTTTTTAAAGGCCCGCCACTGGCGGTCAGAAAACACCGGCGATACTCCCCGAATGTCTCGACGCGATCCGCCGGCGACATTTCCAGCCAGACTGCGATGGCGGCACCGCGCTTTGCATCCGTCGCACTTCCCGTCAGGAGTGCCTCGATGGCGGCCTTGAGCCTGTGCGCATCCATCACGCCGTCGTCGACGGCACGTTCCATGAGTTTCTTCGGATCGGTGCCGGGCGGAACGTCGAGAGCCGCATGCAGCCGGCCGAGCAGCGCATCGAGCCCGCCTTCGAGCGCCTGTTCGATCACCCGCCGTTTCTGCAGGATCTCGCGGAACAGGTCGCCGAGCGCACCTTCCGCAAGGATCGCCGCAAGCCGGTCCAGCGCTTCCCGCAGTCGCGGATCGCTCTCGCGCAGGATGCCCAGAAGACGGTTTTGCGATTCCCGCATCATCTCGGCAGCCGTACGCTCGTCGATGCTCTCGAAATGCGGTGGAATGCCTGCCTCGATGGGAAAACGCCGGAGAAGGCCGGCGCAGAAGCCGTGAATCGTCTGGATCGGCAATCCGGCCGGCAGGTCGAGAACCCTGGCGAAGAGCCGCCGTGCCACCGCCCGCTCGCGCTCACCGGGCCGCGTGCCGGTGATCGCCTCGAGCGATGCGGAAAGCCGTTCGTCATCCGTCTCCACCGCCCAGTCGGCGAGCGCCTTTTCGATCCGCCCGGTCATCTCGACGGCGGCAGCCCTGGTGAAGGTGATGCAGAGGATCGCTTCCGGATTGGCGCCGGCAAGAAGCAGGCGCAACACGCGGTCGGACAGCACACGGGTCTTGCCCGTGCCGGCATTGGCGGTGACCCAGACGGAAAGGCCCGGATCCGAGGCCCGTGCCTGAGGACCCGTCGGGCGATGGCCGCTCAAGGTGCGTCTCCCCGTTCACCGGTCCGCTCCGCGGAAGCGCCGCGCCATTCGTCGATACGGGCCAGATGCTCGTAATCATTGTAGGTGGGGGCGATCTCCGGGCGCGGCACGGCCGGATAGCCGTTTTGCGGATCGCGATACCATGCGATCAGCCGGTCGAGGCCGTCGCGGGCATTCTCGACGAGCGCTTCCACATCCTTGAGCGCCGTGGATTTGTTACCCGTCTCGCCACCCTTGAGCGCCCAGTAGAGCAGCTCGCCCGGCGGCAGACGACCGCTGCCGAAACCGTCACCGCCGGCGATGAGTGCGGTGAGCGTCAGCTGCGGGCTGATGCCCTGACTGACGAGGGCTTGCGAGGGTGCGGTTCCCGTCTTGTAGTCGATGATGTTGAAACGGCCCGCGCGGTCGATCTCGACACGGTCGGCCCGCGCCCTGAGCGTGAATGCGCCGGTGTCGTGATCGATGACCAGCTGGCCCGTTCGTTCGCTCATGATCCGCTCCAGGTCCTCGCGGCGCGCCCGTTCCTGGGCAACGAACCAGAGGGCGATATCGATGAAGCGCGGCCACCAGATGGCCCGCACCTGCGGATGATGGATCATCGCCGAGAACAGGCGCTCACCGATTGCCAGCAGGTCCGCCTCCGCATCGTCGGGCATCCCGTGCGGCCATTTGCGGACGAATGCGCTCAGCGCCTCGTGGATGATCTGGCCCCGTTCGCTGTGGCCCGGATCGGCATCGAGCGGGTCCGGCGAGCTCAGTCCAAGGATCTTCTTCGCATAAAAGGCATAAGGATCGCGGATGAGTGTCTCGATCTCGGTGACGAACGCGGCAGAGGGCCGCGCCTCAAGCGGTGGTGCCGGCGATGGTCGCTCGCAGGGTCGCGGCGCACCTTCCGGCCGGTCGAGCGCATCCGCCCATTCGAGCCAGTGCGGCGCGAGGTCGATCGCTCCCTTGCGCCCGCCGGCGCGAAGCACCGCATCCAGACGTGCCAGCCAGCGCGAGGGCGCGGTCGGTGCACCGCCATGATCCTTTCGCGACCGCGACAGCAGGCAGTCGGGCGAGGATGCGGCCATCACCAGATCATGTGCGGCAATGCCGATCTGCATCTCCGCGGGCGGCAGGCCGAGTTCCGCGCGCATCGCCCGGTTGATCCAGGGCGACGGATTGACCGAACGCGGCCAGACACCTTCGTTCAGCCCGGCGATCAGCATGCGATCGGCGCTGGCCAGACGGGATTCGAGCTGCCCCAGGATAGTGACGCGCGGATGCCGGGTCGCATGCGAGCGAACGGCCTCCGCCCCCATCAGGACGGCCAGAAGTGCAGGATAGGCCGACGGCGTGATCGGCGGAAAGCCGGCGACGGCAGCCTTCAGGCGGATGAGGAAGGAGGAGGCGGCAGCACCCGCTTCCCTTGCCCAGAGCTCGTCCGGCGAACCGTCCGTGTCGCTGGCCAGCCACTCGCCGAACGCCAGGTGCGCCTCCACGAGTTCGAGGAAATCCGCCTCGGGGCGGGCGGCGAGCTCGCTGAGCCTGCTCGCGGCGACCTCGATCCGTTCGAACCAGGCAGCGAGTTCCTCCTTCGGGATCGAGCCCGGCCAGTGGTTCCCGTCAGCCTCCCGGATGGCAGCGAGATAGCCGGCAAAGCCGCCGGAGAGCCTCGGTCCGCGCAGAATACCGAGTTCGAGTGTGCGGACATGACGGCGAAAGCGGCCGCGTTCATCATGGCCGCTTGCCAGCGGGTGCTTGAGCAACGCCAGCAACGGCACCGGCGCAAGCCCCTCGACGATCGCGCGTGCGCCGAGCAGGAGAAAGCTGCCGGGCGGCGTCTGGTCGAGCGGTGTGCCGGCGGTATCATCCGCATCGATGCCGAACCGCCTGAGTTCGACCGCCACACGACGGGCAAGGGTGCGGTCGCTGGTGACGAGTGCCACCGTGCGGCCCGGATGTTCGAGCTGTTCACGAATGCGAAGTGCGAGCAGCGCCGCCTCGGCTGCAAAGGACGGGCACTCGATGCGCGCGATCCCGTCGAGCGCCTCCGCCGGGGGAGCGGTGACGTTCTTCCATGCCTCGCTGGTGGCGGCGGGGCGCATGATCTCGCTCAGGAGCCGCCGCCGCTGGCCGCTGGCCGTCCGGATCTGCTTCGGCCAGGACTGCACGAGTGCCCGGTCGGTTTCGAGAAGATCGAGCAGGCGACGAAGGCCGTATTGCGGATGTGCCGGCGTTCGGCCGACCACCTCCCAGCTCGCCTCGTCCATATCCCGGTCGAGCCCCGGCAGCACGACACAGCCTTCCG
>JAGREZ010000395.1 GCA_020446285.1 Geminicoccaceae bacterium | reverse complement strand
GCGATGCCGACATCGGCGGCGGCGAGTGCCGGTGCGTCATTGATGCCGTCGCCGACCATGGCGACCTTGCGGCCTTCCTCGACGAGCCCGCGGATGGTCTCGACCTTGCCCTGCGGCCTGAGGCGCGCATGGACGCGGGTGATGCCGAGTTCCCTGCCGATGGTCTCCGCGGTTGCCTTGTTGTCGCCTGTGAGCAGCGCCACCTCGATGCCGCGCGCGGTCAGTCCGGCGATGGCCTCGCCTGCATCCTCGCGCGCCGTATCGGCGAAGCCGAGCAGACCTTCGGGCGTTCCGTCCCGGGAGATGAAGGACACTGTCCTCGCCCGGTTCTCGAGTTCGGCGGCGATCGTCGCAAGTTCCGCATCGACCCCCGCACCGGCGAATTCGCCCTGACCGATACGCCATGTGCTGTCTTCGATCCGGGCTTCGACCCCCGCACCGGCGCGGGCCGTGAATGCCTGCGTCTCGACGGGTGCGAGATTGCGTTCCCTTGCGGCTTCCACGACCGCCCGGCCGAGCGGATGCTCGCTGCGGCTCTGGATGGAGGCGGCGATCCGCAGGAGCTCGTCCTCGCTCATCCGCGAGGCGACGATATCCGTGACCACCGGATGGCCGAGGGTGAGGGTTCCGGTCTTGTCGAAGACCACCATGTCGAGCGATTGCGCCCGTTCGAGCGTCTCGATGTCGCGGATGAGGATGCCGGCGCGTGCGGCCGCACCGGTACCGGCGACGAGGGCTGTCGGTGTGGCGAGGCCGAGGGCGCAGGGGCAGGCGATGACCAGCACGGAGACGAAAGCGACGAGTGCGGTTTCGAATCCGGCTCCGGAGACATACCACCCGATGAAGGCCAGTGTCGCGATCACCAGCACGAGGGGGACGAAAACGGCGCTGATGCGGTCGACCAGTCGCTGTACCGGTGCCTTGCCGACCTGGGCATGTTCGACGAGGCTGGCGATGCGCGCGAGGGTGGTGTCCTCGCCGACCCGTGTCGCCTCGATTTCCAGCGCCGCCTCGCCATTGACCGAGCCGGCGACGACATTCTCGCCGGTCTTGCGGGGAACGGGCATGCTTTCGCCGGTGACGAGGCTTTCATCGATTTCGCCCTGTCCGTCGACGATCACGCCATCCACCGGAAGACGGTCGCCGGGACGGACGAGCAGACGGTCGCCGGTGGCAACGCTGCTGATATCGACTTCTTCGGTTCCGCCGCCATCGAGCAGCCGCAGCGCCTTTGCCGGACGCAGCGCCATGAGCTCGCGCAGTGCCTCGCTTGCCGACCGCTTGGCCCGCCCCTCGAGCACCTTGCCGGCGACGACGAGGGTGATGACGACGGCGCTGGCTTCGAAATAGAGATGGCCGGCGGCCTCCGGGCCCATGCGAAGATACAACCAGAGGCTGTAGAGATAGGCGGCCGAGGTGCCGATGGCGACCAGGAGATCCATGGTGCCGGTGCGCGAGACGATCGCCTTCACCGCTCCCTTGTAGAAGCGGCGGCCGATCCAGAACTGTACGGGTGTTGCCAGCAGCCATTCGAGCCAGGGCGGCAGATGCGAGGTGAGGCCGAACGCCATCGGGACCATCTGCAGTACCAGCGGTGCGGTCAGAAGTGCGGCGATGACCAGTTCGGCCATTTCGTTTCTGCCCGTGCCGGAGGCAGTATCCGCCGCTTCCCCCGGACGCCGCAAATCGAGCGGCCTCGCGCCGAAACCGGCGGCGCTGACGGCGGCGATCAGTTCGTCGAGGGTGACATCGCCGCGGATTTCGGCGGTATCGAGCGCGAGATTGACATCGGCTTCCTCGACGCCGGGCACGGTGCGCAGCGCCCGTTCGACCCGGCCGGCGCAACCGGCGCAGGTCATGCCGGTTATACCCAGATTCTGCGTACGCGACGGGTCATGCGGTCGCTCGAGGGTCGTGCTTGCCATGGAACCCGGCCTTTCTGCTGCTGGAGGAACAGGCACGAGAGGCGGTGTTCCGGACCGCCCCGCAATGATGGCCTATTCCTTCCAGTAACAGGAAGGTCAAGTCTTCCCTGCCATGATGTCTTCGCAAGGGAAACACAAACGCAAACGGAAAAGGGGCCGGCCCCAAGGCCAGCCCCTCCTGTCGATATCGAATGATCCGCGACGAACGGTCAGCGCGAGTGGATTTCCACGCGACGGTTCTGGGCGCGGCCTTCCTCGGTGTCGTTGCTGGCGATCGGACGGTTCTCGCCGAAGCCGACAGCGGTCAGGCGTTCCGCCTCGACACCCTTGCCGGCGAGGTAATCGAGCACCGACTGGGCACGCCGCTCGGAGAGGCCCTGATTGTAGTCGGTTGCACCGGTGGAGTCGGTGTGGCCCTGGACCTCGAAGCTCTGCTGCGGATTGTCCGCCATGAGCTGGGCGAGCATGTCGAGTTCGGCTGCGGCCGCAGGCTTGATGTCGGACTTGTCGAAGTCGAACACCACGTCGGCATCGAGCGTCACGACGTCGGGGACCGGGGCCGGGGCAGCCATGGCTTCGTCGACCTTCGCCATCGCCGCCTCGAAACCTTCCTGACAGGCCGCGATGTCGCCCGGCTGGATGTTCTCTTCCTGCTGTTCCAACCAGCAATCGAAGCTGGCGACGGCACGACCGGCCGGGCCGGGCGCGATTTCCGGAGCACCGGCATCGAGCGCCGCCATCAGGCGTCCGCGAGCCTCGGTGAGCATGGCAACATCGCCCGAGGGGATCATGCGGTCGCCGACGTTCTGCGGCTGCACGCGCCGGCCGCTGGCGGCCTGCATAGCGCGCTCGGCATGGAACTGCGTGTCGGTGTAATCGTACATCTTGCTGAATTCGAAATCGGCGAAACCGAGATAGGCTGCACGAAGGGAAGCAAGATACGGGTCACTCGGAACGGATGTCGCCTCGGCGGCACTGAGAGCCTTGCGTGCAGGCGCCTCGTTGGCCCATTTCGTCGGAATACTGTCGAATTGCGGGCCGCCGGTACAGGCGGCAAGGAATGCTGCGCCACAAAGAGCAGCGGCTGCGGAATGGGTGCGTGCCATGGATTTTCCTCGTCTTTACTGAAACGCGACTGGACCCGTGCCTTGAGCTCGATTGCCAGCATGACGGCAACATACCATCAACAACGAACTTTTCACGCGCCAAGTTCAAACAAATGAAAATTTTCATTCAGCGTGTGAGCTTGGCAACATCTCGGTATCCGCTACGCATGTAGCCGCAAAAGGTTGAAGAATTCGTTCATGCGACACATCGCTTGTCGATGGAAACGAATATCAAGCGCTAGACTGTCATCCAGATCAGGCGTGCCCGGCGAGGCGGGGCCGCATCATTCTTGTGGAGACGGGAAACATGCAGGGAACGGAAAAGCTGGGAATGACCGGGATGGCCGGTCTCGCCATCATTCTGCTGGCCATTCTGACCGTGGTGCTCGGCGGATTTTCGATGCTCATCTATATCGGACTGGCGCTGACGGCCGCCGTCCTGCTGATCCTGCTCGATCTCTGTCGCGGCAACTCCATCTGAACGCAGGCGCTCCATCTGAACAAAGGCGAATGCAGATCGTCTTTCAGATTTCGTCCGCTTGCGCCGACAGTGTGACGAGACGGCCCGCGCCGTAGCGTCGAACGTCGGTCAGCGCGAACGGCGGCGGCGCCTCGAAGCTTTCATCCGCGGCCAGCTCGACGATGAAGATCGTCTCTTCATGGAACAGATGCCGGCGGTGGACGCTCATGAGCGCCGCTTCGCCGAGCCCGGAGCGGTAGGGCGGGTCGGCGAAGACGATATCGAAGGGCTGACAATCCTTCGGCAGCATCGTCGTCGCATCGCCCTGCAGGACGCGTGCCTCCCCGCTCACGCCCAGTGTTTCGAGATTGCGGCGGATGGCGGCG
>JAGREZ010000394.1 GCA_020446285.1 Geminicoccaceae bacterium | reverse complement strand
GCATATCTAACGCAAATTGAGCCTTAAAAAATGATAAATTCAGTTCTATCGATCAACGTGGGTTCGCATGCCATTCAATGGCTCGACGAAGAGAAACGGACCGAGACGGGAAAGTGTCCAGTGGTCCTCGTGATCGCAGTCCGGACGTTCCCTGCCATCTCCCCCCCCAATCACATGGCGGTCCTGCCTCTTCCCGGATCTGCATGACTCCCCCAAAGGATTGTCGGGACTCGCGCTTGCGTGCGGGTCCCGTTTTTTTGCCTTCGAGCCGACCGGTCGATGTATGCCGCCAAGGGGGGGCTTGCGTCAGAGCCGGCGCGACGAAAACGTCTTCTGGTCCGGAAACGACGACGCATGATCGGCGGGGTTGTCGCCGCGGTGCGGCCATGAGGGAACGGACCCGCCAATTTCGCAGTCATTCTCACGAACGCGCCGAGCAAACTGGATCTCGGGCGAGCGCGGACCTAGACTTCCGGAAAGAGAAGAGGTCTGGAGGGCGCATGTCGGCCGAGGAGGTCATCGTCGGGATTGTCAGACGCGGGCGCGCGGCCATGCGAGCGTTTCGCAATGACGATCAGGCGGCCATCGATGATGCCGTCACCGCGATCGCCTGGTCGCTCTATGAACAGGAGCGGGCGAGGGAGATGGCCGAACTCGCTGTCCGTGTGACCGGGCTCGGCACGGTCGAAAGCAAGATCATCAAGAACCGGCGCAAGACCTTCGGTACCCTTCGCGACCTGATGCGGGTGCGTTCTACCGGTATTATCGAGCAGGACGATGCAAAAGGGATCGTGCGCTATGCACGGCCCGTCGGTATCGTGGCCGCGATCACTCCCTCGACCAATCCATCCGCGACCCCCGTCAACAAGGCGATGATGGCGGTCAAGGGTGGGAATGCCGTCGTCATCGCTCCGTCGCCCGTGGCCTTCGAAGCGTCGTCGGCGACGGTCGAAAACATGCGGCGCGAGCTTGCGAGAACCGGTGCACCCGCAGACCTCGTGCAGATCGTGCCGGCACCCGTCGACCGCGACCGCACGGCCGCGCTCATGCGGGCGGCCGATCTCGTGGTATGTACCGGCAGCCAGAACAATGTCCGCGCCGCCAGTGCCTCGGGTACGCCATCCATCGGTGTCGGTGCGGGGAACGTTCCGGTCATCATCGATGCTTCAGCTGATCTCGATGACGCTGCTGGGAAGATCGCCGCCTCGAAATGTTTCGACAATGCCACCTCCTGCAGTTCGGAAAACAGTCTGGTCATCCTCGATGCTGTCTATGACCGGGCCATCGCCGCTCTCGAGCGTGCCGGTGGTTGCATGGCGAGCCCCGGCGAACGTGAGCGGGTGATCGCGCAGCTCTGGGAGAATGGCAGGCTTGTGCGCGATATCATCGCCCGCGATTTTACTGTGCTGGCCGAACGTTTCGGCCTTGCCCGAACGGATGCGCGATTTCTCATGGTCGAGGAGACGGGGATCGGTGCGGAATATCCGCTCTCGGGAGAAAAGCTGTCGCTGGTGTTGACCATCTATCGGGCCCGCGACTTCGACGATGCGCGGCGGATCGTCACCGCCATCCTCGACCATCAGGGACGGGGGCATTCCATCGGCATTCACACCGCCGACATGGATCACGCACGCGAGCTCGCCAGGACGGTCGATGTCGTTCGCGTGCTGGTCAATCAGGCACACACCTTCGCCAATGGCGGCGGTTTCGACACGGGCCTGCCATTCACGCTCTCCATGGGTTGCGGAACGTGGGGCGGCAATGTGATCAGCGAGAACCTCAACTGGCGTCATTTCATCAATATCACCCATCTTGTGACGACGATTCCCGAGGACAGGCCTCGCGAGGAAGACCTGTTCGGCGCCTTCTGGGAGAAACATGGCCGATGAATCTTCTCGAACATGCCGGCAAGGCGCTTCTCGATGCAGCCGGGATCGCCATACCGCGGGGCATCGCCTGCCACACGGTGGAGGAGGTTGCCGCCGCCGCCAATGAGCTGGGCGCCTGTGTCATCAAGGCACAGGTTCCGGCAGGCCGCCGCGGCAAGGCAGGCGGCATCCGCTTCGCCGACGCGATCGAGGAAGCGGTCCAGGCTGCCGGGCGTATTTTCGGCATGAGCATTGGCGGGCATGTGGTCGAGGAGGTGCTGGTCGAACAGCAGCTCGACATCGTCGAGGAGATCTACGTTGCCATTCTCAACGATCCGGAGACCAAGGGCCCGCTCCTGCTCTACAGCGCCGAGGGCGGCATGGAGATCGAGGATCTTGTCGCCGACCGCCCGGAAACGCTCCTCCGCCTTCCCATCGATATTCGCGAGGGGATGGGGCTCGTGCCGCTGGAACGCGGTGTGGCGCAGATCATCCACACGCTCTACCTGCTCTTTATCGAGGCGGATGCCGAACTGCTCGAGATCAATCCGCTCGTGCGCACCGCCGATGGCCATCTCGTCGCGCTGGACTGCAAGCTCTCCATCGACGATGCGGCTCTCCGGAGGCAGCCCGATCTTCACGAGATCGGTGTGCGGGAAGAGCGCTCGGCTCTCGAGGAACGCGGCCGTACCGCCGGGCTGCGGTATATCGAACTCGATGGGGAGGTCGGCATTCTCGCCAATGGTGCCGGGCTGGCCATGACCACGATGGATGCCGTGACCCACTATGGCGGCCGGCCGGCCAATTTTCTGGAGATCGGCGGCGAGGCCTACACGAAAGGCAGGGAGGCGCTGTCGCTGGTGCTGGCGAATGGCAATGTGCGCAGCCTTCTCGTCAATTTCTGCGGCGCTTTCGCCCGTACCGATGTCATGATGGCCGGGCTTCTCGAGGCATGGGAGGAGGTGCCCGACGACATGCCCGTCTTTTTCACCATTCACGGCACCGGCGACGAGGAGGCGATTGCCATGGTGCGTGAACGTCTCGGCATCGAACCGTTCGAACTGATGGACGATGCGGTCGTGGCGGCCGTCGAGGCGGCACGATGATCGTTTCCGGTAACGAAACCGTTCTCGTTCAGGGGATCACGGGAAAACAGGGAACGTTCTGGGCCGGGCGGATGCGTGACTACGGCACCGGCATCATCGGCGGCGTCAATCCGGAGCGGGCGGGTGAACGCCATCTCGATCTGCCGGTCTGGGAATCGGCTGTCGAAGCCGCGCGCGACGTGCCCATCGATGCGAGTGTCCTGTTCATACCGCCCCTGCGGGTGAAAACGGCGGCTCTCGATGCGATCGGGGCGGGTATCCGCAAGCTGGTTATTCTCACCGAGCATGTGCCGGTGCACGATACCATGTGGCTTCTTGGTGTCGCGCGTGAGGCCGGTGCCCAGGTGATCGGTCCCAACACGGCGGGCATCGTCTCGGCGGGCGAGACCTTCGTCGGTTTCATGCCGGCATTCAACCCGCGCATCTTTCGTCCGGGAACGGTGGGTGTGATTTCCCGTTCCGGCTCGCTCGGCACCTTCGTCTGCCTTCGCCTCTGCCAGGCGGGGCTCGGTATCTCGCATTTCATTGGCATCGGTGGCGATCCGGTGATTGGAACCACCATGCTCGATGCCCTTCGT
>JAGREZ010000004.1 GCA_020446285.1 Geminicoccaceae bacterium | reverse complement strand
ACCATGGTCACCGCCGGCGTCTTCCTCGTCGCGCGTCTCTCGCCGCTCTTCGAACATGCGCCGGCAGCACTGGCGATGGTGACGTTCATCGGCGGTTCCACCGCGCTCTTTGCCGCAACCATCGGCCTCACCCAGTTCGACATCAAGCGGGTGATCGCCTATTCGACCTGCTCGCAGCTCGGCTACATGTTCTTTGCCTGCGGCGTCGGTGCGTATGGTGCTGGCGTGTTCCACCTCTTCACCCACGCCTTCTTCAAGGCGCTGCTCTTCCTCGGCGCAGGCTCCGTCATCCACGCCATGTCCGACGAACAGGACATGCGCAGGATGGGCGGCATCTGGCGCAAGATCCCCGTCACCTACGCGATGATGTGGATCGGCACGCTGGCACTGATCGGCTTTCCGGGTTTTGCCGGTTTCTTCTCCAAGGATGCGATCATCGAGGCCGCCTGGGCGTCGCACAACGACTTCCATTTCTATGCCTTCATCATGGGCGTCACCGCGGCCGTGCTCACCGCATTCTATTCGGGCCGGCTCATCTGGCTGACCTTCCACGGCGAATGCCGCGCCGACGATCATGTGCAGGCGCATATCCACGAATCGCCGCTGGTCATGACCATCCCGCTCGCGGTCCTGGCCCTGGGCGCCATCACCGCCGGTTACCTCGGGCTCGGCATGATCGGTGCGGAGGGCGAGTTCTGGGCGGGTGCGATCCAGTATGGCGAGCACAATCATGTCATGCACGACATGCACGATGTGCCGCTGTTCGTGAAACTCCTGCCGTTCCTCGCGATGGCCGGTGGCCTCGCCCTTTCCTACTGGTTCTACATGGTGGACAAGTCGATGCCGGTGCGGATGGTCGAGAAATTCCAGCCGCTGCATAACTTCTTCTTCCACAAGTGGTATTTCGACGAGCTCTACGACCTGCTCTTCGTCCGCTCCGCAAAGGCGATCGGCTCGTTCCTGTGGAAGGCGGGCGATCAGGGGATCATCGACCGCTTCGGACCCGACGGGATCGCGACATCGACCCTGTACACCGCACGCCGGGCCGTGAAACTGCAGACGGGCTATGTCTACCATTATGCGTTCGCCATGCTGATCGGGGTTGCCGCACTCGTGAGCTATTACATCTTCCTGGGACAGGGGTGATCCGATGAGTGACTGGCCCCTTCTCTCGCTCGTGACGTTCCTGCCGCTCGTGGGTGCCGCGTTCATCCTGTTCATTCGTGGCGATGAGGAGATCGTCGCCCGCAACGCGCGTTCGGTGGCGCTCTGGACATCGCTTGCGACCTTCCTCCTGTCGCTGCTGATCTGGGGCAATTTCGACAATGCCCAGGCCGGTTTCCAGCTGGTCGAGCAATCTCCGTGGCTCACCGGCTTCGAAATCAATTACAAGATGGGCGTGGACGGCATCTCGCTCTGGTTCGTCCTGCTCTCGACCCTGCTCACCGTCATCTGCATCGTCGGCTCATGGCATTCGGTGCAGAAGCGGGTGCGTGAATACATGATCGCGTTTCTGGTCATGGACACGCTCATGGTCGGCACCTTCTGCGCGCTCGACCTCGTGCTCTTCTACATCTTCTTCGAGGGCATCCTCATTCCGATGTACCTGATCATCGGGATCTGGGGCGGTCCGCGACGCATCTACGCGTCGTTCAAGTTCTTCCTCTACACGTTCCTGGGCTCGGTGCTGTTCCTGCTGGCCATCATGGCGATGTACCTGCAGGCGGGCACCAGCGACATCACGGTGCTGATGACCACGGAGTTCGCGCCGGACCTGCAATACTGGCTCTGGCTCGCCCTCTTCGCCTCGTTCGCCGTCAAGGTGCCGATGTGGCCGGTGCACACCTGGCTGCC
>JAGREZ010000393.1:8905-9270 GCA_020446285.1 Geminicoccaceae bacterium | reverse complement strand
ACCACCAAGGCGGCGCTGCAGCAGGTCTATCTGGGCGAGGCTCCGGCCGCCGAGGCATTGCCGGCCGCAGCCGAGAAGATCGACGGCATCCTCGACTAGAACGGTGCCCGCGTCTGCATCCCGGCCGGAAACTTCCATGCCTTCCGGCCGGGGGCGGCGCGATCCGCAAAGCCGCCAAACAAGAAAAAGAACATGCGCAGATCCCTTCTTCCCTGGGCCATGATCCTGCCGAGCCTGCTTCTGGCTTTCTGGATCATCGGCTATCCCATTCTCGATGTGGTGATGGCCGCGACACACGAGGTCAATCGCTTCGGCAAGCTGCGCGATTTCGTCGGCATCGGCAATTTCATCACGCTCAGCCAGGA
>JAGREZ010000393.1:7258-8849 GCA_020446285.1 Geminicoccaceae bacterium | reverse complement strand
GGCGGCACGCTCCTCGTGTCGGTGCCGATCGCGCTCATCCTCAATGACGATTTCTACGGGCGCGGGCTGATGCGGGTGATCGTCATGCTGCCATGGGCAGTGTCGCTCACCATGACCGCCATCGTCTGGCGCTGGTCGCTGCACGGCCAGTACGGCATGGTCAACGAGACACTGCAGGATCTCGGCATCATCGACCAGTATATCGAATGGCTCGCCACCGCCCAGGTCGCCTTTCCGGTCGAAATCGTCATCGGCATCCTCGTTTCCATTCCGTTCACGACGACCGTCTTCATCGGCGGCCTGTCATCGCTGCCGGGCGAGATCTACGAGGCGGCGAGAATCGACGGCGCCGGCTTCCTCGACAGGCTGAAGCACCTCACCCTGCCGTTGCTCAAACCCTTCATCAACATCGCGCTGGTGCTCAATATCATTCACGTCTTCAACAGTTTCCCGATCATCTGGGTGATGACCCAGGGCGATCCGGCGAACGGCACCGACATTCTCGTCACCTATCTCTACAAGCTCGCCTTCCGCTACGGCCGGATCGGCGACGCGGCGGCCATGTCGCTCGTCATGTTCGCGATCCTGCTCGCCTTCACCATCGTCTATGCGCGCATGGCGATGCGCGAGAACAGCCAGGAGGAGGAGGCGTGAACAAGCTCGCGAGAAGCCTGATCTACTGGATCGTCATGCTGCCGCTGGTGATCGTCATCCTGTTTCCCTATGCGGTGATGGTATCGACGGCGCTCAAGCCGCGCGACGAGATCTTCGTCTTCGACCCGACATGGATTCCGCAGACCATACGCCTGCAGAACTTCGTCGACATGTGGACCGAGATCGGTTTCGGCCAGGCGCTCGTCAACAGCCTTCTGGTCTCCGGAACATCGGTGATCCTGTGTCTGCTGGCGGCGATCCCCGCCGGCTACGCCATGGCCCGCTTCCGCTTCCACGGACAGCCCGCCTATCGCCAGTTCCTGCTGGTGACGCAGATGCTCTCGCCCATCGTGCTGATGCTCGGCATCTTCCGCATGATGGCGGCACTCGGCTTCGTCGACAGCCCCGTGGCGCTCATCCTCGCCTATGGCGCCTTCAACATGGCCTTCGCCACCTGGATGCTGCAATCCTACTTCACCACCATTCCGCGCGAACTCGAGGAGGCGGCGTGGATCGACGGTGCAACCGGCCTGCAGAGCCTGCGCATGGTCTTCCTCCCGCTCGCCCTGCCGGCGGTAGCGGTGACGGCGATCCTGACCTTCGTCAACACATGGAACGAATTCGTCCTCGCCGCCACGCTCCTGCGCAGCCAGTCCAGCTATACGCTCACCATCAAGATCTATTCCCTCGTCGGCGCCGCCTACAAGATCAACTGGGACCATGTCATGGCGGCCACCTTCCTCGCCACCGTCCCCGTCGCCATCATCTTCGCCTGGCTGCAACGCCACATGGTGCAGGGTCTTTCGGTGGGCAGCGTGAAGTAGGTTCCCGGCGGCATGCCGCTAAAATGCCATACGATGGTTCTTGCAAGATGCCCGACATAAATCCTATACCATGCGCATGACTCACGAGCCCCGCCATATCGCGTATGTGCAGC
>JAGREZ010000393.1:5536-7112 GCA_020446285.1 Geminicoccaceae bacterium | reverse complement strand
TTGTGCCCGAGGCGCCACCGGCCGTCATCGAAGACGCCGCATGCTTTCGAGGCAGGGTCCGCCCGTCGCTCGTCGAATGATGATGCGTCCGGAGCAGACCCGGATGTCCGGCATGATCCGTGGCGTGATTTCCTGCGCCGCCGGCCGGCTTTGCGCGAACCGGAGAACGGGACGATTTCCGTTGCCGAAGACGTGGAAACGGCCGTGCCGGAATACAGCTCCACAGCCACCGGCCACAGAACCGCAGGACGGTTTTCTTCCTGCAAGGATCTTGCGAACGATCTCGCCACCGCCCTGCCGGCGGCGCTGATCCGGGACATGATTTCGCCCGCTGTTCAAAAAGCCGCGTGAGCGAGCGGGTCGTCCTGCGGACAGAATCTACACATTTCGGGATTGGTAGCGAAACGGTCAGATAATTCCGGCCGGATCCGCAGGATTCAGTTCGGCACCCCGTTGCCGGGCTTCACGATTCCACTCTCGAAAACTCTTCCGCGAGATGGTCGATGAGTGCGCGCACGGCAGGCAGCAGGCCGCGGCGGGACGGGAATACGGCATGGACGATCCCCGCGCGCGGCCGCCAGCCCGGCAACACGTCGACGAGCGTTCCTGCGGCGAGATCGTCCCGGACCATCATCGTCGGCAATTGCACCACGCCGATACCCGCAAGCGCCGCCAGGCGCATCTGGATCATGTCGTCGGTCACGAGGCGTGGCGTATGCGCGATCTCCGCCGATGCGCCGTCCTCTCCCTCGAGGCACCATCTGTGGTCGCGTTGCGGCGGCCCGAAATCGATGCTGGGCAGGGCCACCAGATCCGCCGGAACGACATCCTCGCGGCAGTTCGTCAGCAGTGAGGGACTGGCGACCAGCCGCTGGCTGCTCGGTGCGAGTCTGCGCATGACGAGATCGGTTTCCTCCAGCGGCGGAAAGCGCACGCGGATGGCGATATCGAACCCCTCGGCGATAACATCGACGAAACGGCTGGTGCTTTCGAGCTGGACCGTGACCTTCGCGAAGGCCTGCATGTAACGCGCGATCATCCCGCCGACCTGAAAGCAGAGGAGGGCGGGCGGGCAGCTCAGCCGCACGATGCCGCCCGGCTCCGAACGCGACCGCGCGACCGCCTCGTCGGCGGCGTTGGCCTCCACCAGCATGGCGACGCAGTGCCGGTAATATTCCCGGCCGATTTCGGTCACGGTGAAACGCCGGGTGGAGCGCTGGATCAGCCGGACGCCGAGCCGGTCCTCGAGCATGGCGATGCGGCGGCTGAGCCGTGACTTCGGCAGGCCGAGGGCGCGACCGGCCGGCGCGAACCCGCCATGCTCCACCACCTCGGCAAAGAAATGAAGATCGTTCAGGTCTCTCATCGTTCACCCGGCAGGACTCTGCGACGCGAAATTGCAATCTACAGGATCGTCTCCCGTTTCATATCTTCTGTCCATGCACACGGACTTAACAGCGTGTTGAAGAAATGCCGACAGCCGCGACGGCCGTCGATTTTTGCCGCTGGGAAGGAGCCTGGCGCGAAGCGATGCCGGGGCATCGTGAGTGGCAGGCGACGCACGCAGCGGCAAAAA